>DATHPL010000579.1:0-5062 GCA_035483915.1 Bradyrhizobium sp. | reverse complement strand
ACGGCGGCGACCGCGGCGGATTCAACCGGATTGACGCCGCGGACATCTTCACGCGACATGTTGGCGTCGTGCAGACGCCATGGCACCAGCGCCGCCGCGGCGATGCAGGCGAAAATCGCCACGGCCCGAAGCACCGACAATTCGCCGAGCACGACCACCGCGGACAGCGCCAGGGCCGCCGCAAGCAGGATGATGGCCGAGTGCCTCAACCGGTCGGGCCACGGCGAGAAAAAGAACGAGGGAGAATCGTCTATTGCCATTCTCATCCCTGCAGGCCGCCGCGTCAGACCCCGGAGTCGTTACGCTCCCTGACGTATACGGCTTCGTGCGGTGGTTCCACGGCCATTGCGGCCGCGGCCTGCCGCAATCGTTTCGACCGGGTTCCGATGATAACCTCCCGAAACGTCAATAAGATTACAGATATGACGAACGGCGCGATATAATAGAGCACCCGGAATAACAGCATCCCGGCGAGCAGGTCTTCCTTGTCCATCTGCCACAGGCCGACCAGCATGGCGGCGTCGAAGACCCCCAATCCGCCCGGGGAGTGACTGGCAAAGCCGAGCAGCGTCGCCGAAACAAAGATCACCGCGACCACGACGAAGCCGAGATTGGGCTCGTCCGGCACCAGGGTGTACATCGCCAGCGCGCAGAATCCGAGATCGACGATACCGATCGCGATCTGCAACAGCGTCAGCGGGCCGCCCGGCAACACCACGGTCCACGGCCCGCGCCCGACATTGCGCGGCTGCACCCAGACCCAGACCACATAGGCCACGAGGCTGATGATGATGGCGATGGCAATCACGCGGTTCAGCCAGGACGGCAGTTGATCGACCGAAGAGGCGGCTTCCGGATGATAGGCGATGCCAATCCCCAGCACCGCCGCGTTGCCGAGCCAGAACGTCAGGCCGGCGATAAAGCAGATCTTGGCGACATCGATCGCATTCAGCCCCCAGGCCGAATAGATGCGGTAGCGCACCGCACCACCGGTAAAAACACTGGCGCCGACATTGTGCCCGATCGAATAGCTGGCGAAGGCCGCAAGCGCATTGACGCGATAAGGGATGTCACTGTGGCCGATCGCGCGGACGGCGAACAGGTCGTAGAAGGTGAGCGTGAAATAACCCGCGGCCACGAACAGCGCCGCCAGCGCAATCGATCGGGGCTCGGTACTCTTGATCGCTTCGATGACCTCGAAAGTGTCGATGTCACGCAGCATACGATAAAGAACATAGCAGGCGATGCCGATGACGGTGATGCTGACCGCGACACCCAACTTGTGCAAGATTTGCCTGTGGCGAAGAAACGAAATCGCCCGGCGTATTGGTTCCAGCATCTAGACCTCGGTCCCTCGCACACGTCCGGAGCAAATGCGAAGCCCGCTCCAGTCGCTCCGATCACTCTGGTAGCTTGTTTTACGCCGGAGTGGAATTCGCTTCATGTTAATAAGCTTTCCCGTTCAACATATTAGACGATCTGCGCAGCCCCCGGGGAAGCACCCATTGCCCGCGATCTAGGCATCCGTTTTGGCGGCCGGACGCCGGAAAAACGACAGATCGAGCTCCGGCGTGCCGTCTTGGTCACCCATCTTCAGCTCGCGCTCGCAGGGCCCGGAAGCACCCGGTCACGCAGCCACGACCCGAGTCCGCAGCCGATCAGATAGAGCGCGAAGATCATCAGGCCGAGGTCCAGCCAGTAGCCAGGCCGGCCGGGAACGACGTGCGCCAGCGCCACCGCCAGAAGGGCGGCGACCAAGGCGGCCAGCCCGCGCGCCAGGCGCTTTGAGACGCCGTGACCGCGATGAACCACCGCGATCCAACCCATGGCAAAACCCAATAGCAGCGCGAGGAGGAGCCAGCTCCAGTGAAATGTCGCCAGAAAGATCATGGCTGCTCCTTCACGACGAATTCGATGCGGCGGTTGCGCGCCTTGCCATCGTCGGTGTCGTTGGCGGCGACCGGCTGGGTGCTGCCATAGCCGGCCGCGGTAAACCGGCCCGTGGGCAGGCCGGCCTTGACCAGATAATCCACCACAGCCTGGGCGCGCTTTTCGGACAAGGCCTGGTTCGTGGCGCTGTCGCCATCGGTGTCGGTATGTCCGGCGACCTCGATATTGGTGGTCGGACAACGCAGCGCGATCTCGATCAGATGATCGAGCAGGCCCGACGAATCCGGGTCGAGGTTGGAGCGCCCGGATTCAAAACGGATCGTGCCCTTGCCGAGCACTTCCGAGAACAGTTGCTGGCAGACGGTCGCATCCACGGGCGCAGCCGCGGGCTTGACCGAGATATCCGCCTTGAGCTGCCAGCCTTGCGGAAAATCCTTGACCAAATTGCCGCGAAGTTGACCCGGCGCTGTCTCGTAGAGCGCGTCCCCCGACAGCTTTACTTCGCGATCCGACACCACGAGCGTCCCGGTGGACAGACGTGACAGCGCGCCGAGCGCCGGCATCACGGCGCCGGCAAAACCTGACGGCGCCCCGAGGCTGGCCTTGAGATTGTCGACGACTTTTTCGCTGAAGAATTTGCGGCCCGCTGCGGCCACGATCGCCCCATGCACGGTATTGTCGGGCACATAGCCTGTCAGCGTCAGCGTTGCTGCCACCGGATCCTTGTTGGCCTGGAAAATATAGGGCGGGGCCTTGATCTCGTTCGAGGCGACCGAAAAGCCTTCGGGCAGGTTTTTCAGCGCCGTCGCGATCGCTTCCCGGCCGCCGAGTTCGCGTGCCATGCCGGACAGGCTGACGCTTGTGTTGGAAATCGTGACCTTGCCGTCTTTCAGCTTGGCGACCTGATCCAGCAGCAAAAGCGCGGCTTCGTCGAAACGCGGCGGCGCCCCGCGCGACAGGTTGGTCTGGTCGACCACCTCAACACCGCCAAGGTCGGCGCGGGCCGCCTCCAGCAATTTCCCCTTGCTCGCGGGCATCGGGGAACTTCCGGTTAAAATGACCCTCACCACATCGCGCTCGGCCGACCAGACGAACGGCTTCGCCTCCGGAACGAGACGGGTTTCATCGTCGACCAGACGCACGCCCGGCACGGCCTCGATCGCGGCAACCGCGCTCCGGCGTCCTTCTTCCGAAAAAGCGTCAGCGGCCAACGTGACATCGCGGCCGCTCACCGTAATCCTGCTCTTGTCGAGCAGAATATCCCTGAGCGCCGCGTTCGAGCGGCCGGCAAGTTCAGTTTCCAGAGACGAAGTGCTGGTCCAGGCGGCCAAAGCCCAAAGGACGGCCAGCGGTATCGTTCCCGGCCACCATTTGCTGCTCCACTTGACTAAACCGCGCATCCGACATCCCGCGAGGCAGGACGCCCCGTCTTTTCCGAAATTCGCAAAAATCCAGCAGGCATCTTCCCCTCGGGCGAATTTCGGGAAACGGGGGGCCGGCAACACTCTGATCCGTTATCGCTTTTCGCCCCCGGCGCAACGCCTCGCAAAGTCTGCGAAAGGCTACGCCCGGACCGCCAAGCGCAGGCACCGGAAAGAGAGAGAAAACAAACCCTTGCGGGGCTGTCAAACCCGAAATAACCGGGGTGGGTGTGCGAAGCGGCGGCCATAACTAATCGTTTCTTCAGAACTCTGTCGCTAGCTTGAGGCGCGCCCTTTCCAACCGGCCAGCCGGCCTAGTGTGGCGACACTGACGTTCCTTTCAGTGTCACCGCGGGTTCTTCGAAGGAACGTCAGGGTCAAAGCACACTAGAAGCGTATGCTTGCTAGTGTCCCTTCGGTTCTGACATTCGTAAAAGTGCCCGCCGCGATAGGATACGAATGTCAGAACCGGGACACTAGATGAAGCAGTTACGCAGCAAGGTCATCCGCGCCGGCCTCGAAGCGCTTTACATCACCGGTGCGCATCGTCTGTTTCGCCCGGTCTTCGCCGGCATCGGCAGCATTTTCATGCTGCATCACGTGCGGCCGGCGCGCGACACCCCGTTTCAGCCCAACAACCATCTCGAAGTCGCGCCAGACTTCCTGCGCGCGGTCCTTGTCCATCTGCGCGCGCGCGGCATCGACATCGTCACCATGGACGAGTTGCATCGCCGGCTGACCGAGCGCGACTTCTCGCAGCGTTTCGCCTGCTTTACCTTCGACGACGGCTATCGCGACAACCGGGATTTCGCGCTTCCGATCATGCGCGAATTTGACGCACCGTTTACGGTCTACGTCGCCAGCGACTTTGCGCAAAACACGGGGAATCTGTGGTGGGTCGCGCTGGAGACGGTGATTGCCAAGGTCACGGCCGTCGAGGCCGACATCGACGGCAGGGCCGTTCGCATTGACACATCCACACCGGCAGCCAAACACGCAGCCTTCGAGCGCCTGCATGACTGGCTGCGGGCGTTGCCGGGCCGGGATGATCTGGCCCGCGAGATCGGCAAGCTATGCGCCCGCCACGGCGTCGATCAGGCTGCGATCTGCCGCGAGCTCTGCCTATCCTGGGACGAACTGAAACCGTTTGCCACCGAGCCGTTGGTTGGAATCGGCGCGCATACGATTACCCATTGCAATCTGGCCCAGCAGCCCGACGAGATCGCAAGCCAGGAGATGGCGACAAGCCGGGCGCGGATTGAAAGCGTGTTGCAGCGCCCCGTGGTTCACTTCGCCTATCCCTATGGCGACAGGCTCGCCGCCGGCCCACGCGAATTTGCGCTCACGAAGGCGGCCGGCTTCAAGACCGCGGTGACGACGCGGCCCGGCATGCTCTTTCCAGAAAACGCGGAATATCCGACCGCACTGCCGCGGGTTTCACTCAACGGCAATTATCAGGACGAACGGATTCTGCCGGTGCTCACCTCGGGCGTCGCAACCGCGATGTGGAACGGCTTTCGCCGCGTCAACGCGGCTTGATCCCATGATCTAACTGAGTATAGCCCTTCCCTTCTCCCCTTGCGGGAGAAGGTGTCGCGCGGTAGCGCGACGGATGAGGGGTCAACACCCATGCAACAACCCCTCACCCGGCTTTGCTTCGCAAAGCCACCCTCTCCCACAAGG
Source organism: Bradyrhizobium sp. (assembly GCA_035483915.1). GTDB lineage: Bacteria > Pseudomonadota > Alphaproteobacteria > Rhizobiales > Xanthobacteraceae > Bradyrhizobium. Next base: position 68 of record DATHPL010000579.1, on the reverse strand, counting down.
GGAGAGGGGAAAGCAGCGTTGCCTTGACTCGCCCGCACCTCACGCCCAGAACTTCGGTCAAAAGCAAA
>DATHPL010000578.1:0-9701 GCA_035483915.1 Bradyrhizobium sp. | reverse complement strand
TCGATGAAGCGATATTTGTAATCGTCGATGCGCACGGCACCCAATTCGCTTTCACCGAAGTACCAGATTTCATGGCGGTTCGACGGACCCTTGCCGGTGATCATGTCCATCTGGTTATAGCCATCGAGATAACACTTGTAGGTCGTGTCCCCGATCTGCTTGCCCTTCTTCAGCTCGTCGGCAATGTTCGGATTGCCAGCCGCCGCGACGAGGGTCGGAAACCAGTCCAACCCGGAGATGATGCCGTTCTCGACCTTGCCCGCCGGTACCTTGCCTGGCCAGCGGATCATGCAGGGCACGCGGAAGCCGCCCTCAAAAACCGTGCCCTTGCTCTGCGCGAATGGCGTCTGCCCGCCATCAGGCCAGGTGAAGACCTCGGTGCCATTGTCGGTGGTGAAGACGACGATGGTGTTGTCGTCGACGCCCATGTCCTTGAGTTTCTGCATCACGATGCCGACGTCATCGTCGAGCTGCGCCATGCCCGCCTCATGGATGGTCCAGCCGTTCTTTGAGTTGCGCAGCGCCTCGTACTTCGGCGACAGATGGGTGACGATATGCATGCGGGTCGGATTGAGCCACACGAAGAACGGCTTGTTGTCGGCCTTGGCCTTTTCGATGAACTTCAGGGCGAAGTCGCGGATTTCGTCATCCACAGTTTCCATTCGCTTGGGATAGAGCGTTCCCGCATCCTCGATCTTCTGTTTGCCGACTTTGCCCCAGCGAGGGTCCACCGTGGCGTCGTCGACATTGGTCGCGTACGAATGGACCATGTTGCGCGGACCGACGGTGTTCAACAACTCCTGGGGATAGCCCGGATGTGCCGGATCTTCCATAGCATCGAGGTGATAAAGGTAACCGAAGAACTCGTCGAAGCCGTGCACTGTCGGCAGAAATTCGTTCTTGTCGCCGAGATGGTTTTTGCCGAACTGGCCGGTGGCGTACCCCATTCCTTTGAGCGCGGTGGCGATGGTGACCGCTTGGGCGGGTATACCGGTGGGTGCGCCGGCCTGGCCGACCGTCGTCATGCCGGTGCGGATCGGAAGCTCGCCGGTGATGAAGTTGGCACGGCCGGCCGTGCAGCTTGCCTCCGCGTAGTAATCGGTGAACAGCATGCCTTCGGCGGCAAGCTTGTCGAGGTTGGGCGTGCGGCCGGCCATCATGCCGCGGTGATAGGCACCGATATTCCACATGCCGATGTCGTCGCCCATGATGACAAGGATGTTGGGTTTGCTTCCCGTGGCGGGCGCGGGGGCAGGCTGTTGAGCTTGCGCTTGTTCAACGACAGGCGGCGCGGAAAGAGCGGTCGCTGCCAACGCCGTGCCCGCGAGCAGAATGTTGCGACGACTCAATGTGCTGTTATCGAACGGCTTTGCGGCTGATATCGATAGTCCCTGTTCTCGAGTGTCGTCGGGCATCTTGATCTCCTGCTTCACTGGACTGATAGCTATTCCGCGGCTCGCGTTCTCCTTACGCAGCGGAATCCGACATGGCTCGTGGAGGTGTCGACGGGTTCGGCATGGCGCGCCGCGGGGCGGTAGCGGCGGCAATAATTCGGCGCACACAGGTGCGAGCCGCCCTTCAGCACTTTGCGCGGAATCCTGATGTTCGGCAGGCAGGGGTCATAGCTGTCGTCCTGGCGGCCGCCGCGCGGATTTTCGGGAATGCAGCAAGTCTTTGGCGCATCGGCTTCATGCTTGGTGGACCACCAGTCCGAGGTCCATTCCCAGACGTTGCCGATCATATCGTAAAGACCGTAGCCATTAGGTGCGAAGGCTTTCACCGGCGAGGTGCGGTCGTAGCCATCGAGGTGAAGGTTGTGCAGCGGAAACTCGCCCTGCCAGGTGTTGGCCATGTGCACGCCACCGGGCGTGAACTCGTCGCCCCAGGCGAACTCGGCACCGTCAAGGCCTCCGCGGGCCGCGAATTCCCACTCAGCTTCGGTCGGCAGATCCTTGCTCGCCCATTTCGCGTAGGCCAGCGCATCCGCGCAGGACACGTGCACCACGGGATGATGGTTCGATGTGTTGATGTTGCTCTTGGGACCTTGGGGATGCCGCCAGTCGGCGCCTTTCATGAAGGTCCACCACTGGCTCCAGTCGCGTGGGTCGAAAGTCGATGGCGGACGGATGAACACGAGCGAGCCGGCGTAGAGCATATCGGGAAGCGCACCGGGATAGTCTTTCGGATCGGGCGCAATCTCGGCGGTGGTTTTGTAACCCGTCGCCTTCACGAATTGTTTGAATTGGCGGTTGGTCACTGGTGTCGGATCTATCCAGAATCCATCGACCGAGACCCGGTGCGCCGGCGCCTCCTCGGGATAGTGATGATCCGATCCCATGCGGAAGGTGCCGCCGGGAATCCAGATCATGTCAGAGGTGCTGGATAGCTCCTGAACCGGGTCGATCCGCCTGATTTCCTGATGCAACATCGAGATATCCCCGCGCTGCACCGTTACTGGCAGTAATCCCAGAATCCCTGGGTGCGGGATGGATCGGTGTAGTACCAGCACATGCCGGGTGCCGGAGCTGCTCCAGCCCAGGCAGCCGCGGTTGCGGCACTCACGAAGCCGATGGCTGCGCCGGCCGCGATCGCACCGCCCCTGGGCCAACCGTACCAGCCGGGTCGCGCCCAGGCGCCGCGTCTTCCGGCCACCGCGGTGTTTCGAACGGCAACATTGCCGCGCGGACCAACCACCGCCGTGCGTCGGTAGGCAGCACCTCCACGTGGTCCGACAACGGCGCCGCCACGATGGACAACAGCCCCACCGTGCCGGCCGACCGCGGCTCCGCCGCGATGGGCAACGGCACGCACCTCGATGCGATTGCTAGCCGCTTGGTCGTTCGCCGTTATGCCGAGCGAAGCAGGAGAGGTGACGTTCACGGCCGACGCCGGCGCCATCGTCAGCGTGACGCCAAGAGCTGCGATAAGAAAGGTAGCTGCGATGAGAAAGATCGGGGGGATGACCGGCGGGAAATGGCGCTGAGCCGTTGGGTACATAGTTACTCCTCCCATTACGACACGACGCATTCTCTCGGGAAAAAATTGCGTCAGTCCTCTTGTCCTTTTTGGCGCGCATTTTCGTGCGCACAGCTTCCCGCTGCGCGTTCTCCGACACCGGAGCTTCGCGGCCTGTTCTCGTTGAGGTTTAGAAGCTAGATCAAATTGTGCGCGCTGTGATGTGCAGTTTGTGCCAATTTCGAATCGCGATCTGAAGCAGGCTTAACGGGCGATGTCGGAGATCGTTCAACTATCGTGCTGTCGCGCAGACGTTTTTCCTTATGGCGCAAGGAATGTTTGCATCCTTCATTTGATTCAAAATGCATTGCACCTGCGGCAATGTGGTCGCAGGGCATGTTGTCGCATTCGTGGTATTGTGTGCTCTCTCGATATTCGACATCGCGCTATGGTTGTATTGCGTAAGAGGGCGGGGCGGCAATGGTGCAGCAGCTCACAGTCGAAAGACACGATCTCGATGGCTTCGAAGGTCTGCAGGGAGCCGTCAAAGGCACGCACTTCGACATCCTGCAAATTGAACGCGGCAAGCTGAGCGGCTTTGTCTCCCATCTTGGAATCGGTAGCTTCACGCTCAGCGTCTGCGCTTTCAGCAAGGGTATCCGCTCGCAGCGCACGTCCTCCGATGACAAGATACTTATTGGCATGTTGCTGGGCGCTCAGGATCGCGTGACCCACTGGTCGTTCGATATGTTGCCGGCAGATATCGTTGTGATACCGCCGCGGGCCGATCACCATGGCGTTCACTGCGGTGGCTCGTCCTATGCCGTCATTCGATTGGATCCGCGTGAGCTACCGCAGATCTTCGGTGGGGACCCCTGGTTGAGCGATGCGGAGAACTGGCAGGAGAAGAATCGATTCCGGGCAGATCCGAATGTCGGCCTGATTGCAGGACAGGGATTGTCACGGCTTGCTCACCATCTCGCGCGGCAGGCGGGCGTTCTGTCGGAAGGCGCGGCGGAATTCTGGAGGCGAACGATCGTCGAATACATGGCCATGACAATCAGCAGATCGATTCCAGTCGATCAAGGTGGCCATCTGGCTTCGGCCACGAAGCTTGTACAATCGGTGGAGGGCTATCTGCGGGAAACCGGTGATCGTCCGCTGCATATATCGGAGATCTGTTCTCGGCTCAGTCTGTCCCGCCGCAGCCTGCATCGCGCCTTCCATGAAATTGTTGGAATCGGCCCTGTGACATTCCTGCGCCAGAAGCGGCTGTGCACGGTCTACTCGATCCTAAAGGCGAGTTCTCCCGAGGAAACGACAGTTAGCGAAGTCGCGATACGACAGGGTTTTATCGAACTCGGACGCTTCTCTCACGATTACCGCGCCATGTTCGAAGAGTATCCGTCGCAGACGCTGGGTTGCAGCACCGGTAATTTAGCGTGTGCTCGTCGTACACGACTTGCATCGTGAGGCCGGTGAGGTCGCTACGAGATGTCATCGAACCCGTGTGCAGGCAATTCATAAGAATTTTCGCTTCAACGACTGGGCTTCTGTCTCGACGCGCGATATTTCGCCGCCTCGTCCAGAGCTGGTCCTATCTGACCTCGATGAAGGCCCATATCCCTCAGTTCCCGATCGCTCAAGCTATGCAGCATACCCAACGTCGCCTGGTATTCGCGGCGGGCAAGAAAGGCGGCTACAAGTTCATTGAGCTGGCTACAAAACCATCCGTAGATGAAGCCGGCGTACTTCCAAACGTGTGATGTTCCGGGATGACCGGAGTTGTGGCTTAACAGGGTCATCGACGATTGCCTTCCATATTCTGCTTTGCTTTTTTGCAGCATGCAGGTTCGGGACGGCGGAGACTTTCAGAGCCGGATGATTTTTCCTCCAGAAACGCGTGATTGTGCGTGAGACGAGAGCGGAGGGCTCATTGACCGCCGTGCTTCGCCGATCGAAGTGTTCGCGTCGAAACCCGACCTTACTCCAGTCCCGCCAATCGGAACGCTGCCAGATATTGGTCGCGTTCGTTGTCGGATTTGAAGGGCATCTCCGTAGCCAGCCACTTCAGCGACAAACCGGGCTGCACGCAGAGCAGGGCTTTGAGGGATGCTGCAGCCAGTTCCCGTTGTCGGGTCATCGCGGCGGCGGCCGTGAGCACACGATGGGCGCCGACGAAGTCGGCACGCAGGCGCAGCGACTCGCGCGCCAACTCGATTGCCTCCTCGTAGTTGCCGCCGACAAACTGGCAATAAGAGGCGACACCATAATAGACCGCCGCGAAGGGATCCCGCGGGCTTAGCCGCAGCGCATGGCGTGCAGCGCGATCGCCTTCCTCCCACCGGCCGCAGTAAGCGAGCGAAACGCCGTAATAACCGCGCGCCGGCGAGAAACTGGGGTTCAGCCTGAGCGCCAGTTCAAATTCGGCAAGACAATCGTCAAAGCGGCGCCGGTGAAGATACGCGCCGGCCAGTCCGAAATGCGCCCACGCATCCTCGCTATTGGCGTGTATGGCGGCAAGAGATGCCCGCTCTGCAATTGGGATTGCCACCGCCATGTCTTCCCACCCCATATGGGCGCCGAACGTGTGGCTGGCGGCCAGAACGCCGAGTGCCTGCCCATATTGCGGGTCGATCTTGATGGCTTTCTCCAGGAGTGCCTGGGCGACGGTGCTGTCCTGCCGCGTGACGCGCCAATGGTGTGACAGCGCGCGCATCACGAGGTCCCATGCATCCATGCTGTCAGGCGCCTTGCGTTGCGCCTTGAAACTCTCTGCCGCGTATAGCTGGGGCTCGATCGCGGCAACGATCGATTCCGTGATCTCGTCCTGGACCGCAAAAACATCGGCGAGATCACGGTCGTATCGCTCGGCCCAGATGTGGCTGCCGGTTGCAACTTCGTTGAGTTGCGCTGTGATCCGCACCCGTTCGCCCTCTTTCCTCACACTGCCTTCGACGACGTAAGCGACGCCGAGTTCGTCGGCAATCTGCTGGAGGTGAACGGACTTTCCCTTGTACACAAAGGAGGAGTTGCGCGCGATAACATAGAACCACCGCAGCTTCGAAAGGGCGGTGATGATATCTTCACTGATGCCGTCGGAAAAATACTCCTGTTCGGGTTCGCCGCTGAGGTTGGAAAACGGCAGGACAGCGATAGCGGCACGGTCGAGCACGGGCAGCGCCAGGCGCGGCGGCTCGCCGTCTTGATGTGCAGAGCGATCCGGGGATGGCAGGGGCGCTGTGGCCGGTTGCTCGACCGTCACTTCGCCGACAAAACGAAAGCCCTTGCGCGCGACCGTACGCAGCAGCCGCTGATCCTTGCCGGTGTCGTTGATGGCGCGGCGAACGGCGTTGATCCGGCTCGTCAGGGTCGACTCCGAGACGATGCGGCCGTCCCACACGTTATCGAACAGCTCGTCTTTGCCGACGACGCGGTCTCGATGCTTGAGCAAATACAATAACACGTCGAAAACCTGCGGCTCGATCGGCACGCTTTCGCCGGCGCAGACCAGCTCGCGGCGCTCCGCATCAAGTCTCTGGTTCTCAAAATGAAATCTCACAGCATCATCCCGGCCAGCTCAGGAGAAAATCAAGCTCGTCTAGGGGTAAACTCAAGCTCGTCTCAGAGTCTTTGGGTCCGTGCACCGCCATTGTCGGTTCACCGCGGCAGGACCGCGTTGCAAATCCTTCACAGGAGAGACCACATGACGACCACCACCGCTGTGCGACAAACCGCCACGCCTGAGCTTGCCGCCCTGAAGAGCCGGCAACAGGTGGCGTGGTCTTCGGGCAACTATGCCGTCGTAGGCACCACGCTTCAAATCGTCGGCGAGCAGCTCTGCGAAGCGATGGATCTCCGCGCCGGCTCGAAGGTGCTTGATGTAGCCGCCGGTAACGGCATGGTCAGTCTCGCCGCGGCTCGCCGATGGTGCGATGTGACATCGACCGATTACGTGCCGGCTTTGCTCGAATCCGGGCGGGCGCGCGCAGCCGCCAACGGATTGTCGATCAAGTTCATGGAGGCCGACGCGGAATCGCTGCCGTTCGACGACGCCTCCTTCGATGCGGTCGTCTCCACGTTCGGCGTGATGTTCGCACCGAACCAGGCCCAGGCGGCTTCCGAAATGATGCGCGTGTGCAAGCGAGGCGGCCGGATTGGTCTCGCGAACTGGACTCCGGACGGCTTTATCGGTCAGGTCTTCAAGACTCTCGGCAAGTACTTGCCGCCGCCGCCGGCTGGCGCGAAGTCGCCGGCGCTATGGGGCACCCGCGCCGCGCTCGATGAGATGTTCGGCAGCCAGGCCGGGTCAATCAAGGCGGAGCCGCGCTTCTTCAACTTCCGCTACAAGTCGGCAGAACATTTCCTTGAAGTCTTCAAGACTTTCTACGGTCCGGTGCTGAAGGCCTTTGCCGCGCTCGATGCCGCCGCCCAACAGGACCTCCATAACGACCTCTACGCTCTGATCGTGCGCATGAACAAGTCGGGTGACGCGACGATGGTCGTGCCCAGCGAATATCTCGAGGTCGTCATCACCCGAAAATAATCCCTCGTTCGATTGATTCGACAAATCCGCTCCGGGCTCTTCGACGCCCGGAGCGGCGAAGCACAATCAGGAATGATCCGATGACCATTTCGTATACTCAGCAGAATATTCAGCATCAGAACGGAACTGTAATTGCCCTGCATTGCTCCCTCGGCTCGGGCCGTCAATGGGCGAAACTGATCGCCGAACTCGGCCACTTCTGTCGGGTCATTGCTCCCGACATCTCCGGTTACGGCAGCGGGCCAGCCCCCGCGAACCCGCCGCTGACACTCGCAGAGGAAGTTGAACACCTCGGCACCGCCATTGGCGGCGTGGAGGGGCCGCTCCACCTGGTCGGCCACTCCTACGGCGGCGCGATCGCCTTCAAGATCGCAACGACCTCGCGGTTCGCCGGCCGTGTGCGTAGCCTGACATTGATTGAGCCGGTGCTTCCGACCCTGCTCAAGGAAAGCCCCACCGACAGACGCCTTTACGATCTGTTCGCGCAACTGGCGAGCAAGGTCTTCGCTGATCTCTGGGACGGAATGAATCTGGAAGCCGTCGACCGCTTCACTTCTTACTGGAATGGATCGGGACCGGCCGAGCAGCTCTCCGCAGAGGCGCGGCTCCGCATGATGGATTGCGTCGAGAAGGTAGCCTATGACTTTGCCGCTGTGCTTGCGGAAGAGAATGTCACGTCAGCCGCGGCCGCGATCGGGGTGCCGACACTGCTGCTTTCGGGTGGCTTGTCGCCATATATGACGCAGCGCATTGCTGGGCGGCTAGCCTCACTCATAGAGGGAGCGGAAGCGCATCATTTCCCGGCGGCCGGCCACATGTTGCCATTAACTCATGCCAAGCTCGTGAACCCACTGATATCAGCGCATATTTCGCGCGCCAATGATCTTGCGTTTGTTTCGTTGGCCTCGGGAAGCGTGGCCGGCAACCTGATTTCCGACCCAGAGCTTGCATCTGCGCCGAAATAGCGCAGACCTGAAATTATCAGACGTCCGATTTTTCTCATTTCAAATATTCAGCCATGCGGAGCAATCATGCCGACCGAAAGCCATAACGCAGAGACCATCGTACTGCACGCCGGAAGCTATCGCGCCGATCCCGCCACCCATGCGGTAGCCGTGCCGATCTATCAGACGACGTCATACCAGTTCGATTCGGCGGAGCATGCGAGCAACTTGTTCGCGCTCAAGGAACTCGGGAACATATACACGCGTATCATGAATCCGACGCAGGCGGTGCTAGAAGAGCGCGTCGCCGCGCTGGAAGGAGGGGTTGCCGCACTGGCGCTCGCCTCGGGGCAGGCGGCGTCGCTGTTTGCGGTCCAGAATATCTGTCATGCGGGCGACAATTTCGTCTGCTCGACCGATGTTTATGGCGGCACCTGGAATCTGTTCCAGAATACGCTGAGCACGATGGGTATCGAGTGCCGGTTTGTGGACCCTGCCGATCCCGAGAATTTCCGGCGCGCGACCGATGCGAAAACCCGGTGCTACTACGGCGAGACGTTGCCGAACCCGAAGCTGGCCGTCTTCCCGATCGCGGAAGTCGCGAAAATCGGGCAACAACTTGGCGTGCCACTCATCATGGACAACACCGCATGCCCGGTCCTTTGTCGGCCAATCCAGCATGGCGCCGCGATCACCATGCATTCCACCACAAAATATATCGGCGGCCACGGCACCTCGATCGGTGGCATCATCGTCGACAGCGGAAAGTTCGACTGGGAGAAGCACGCCGATCGCTTCCCGATGCTGAACAAGCCTGATCCGAGCTACCACGGCGCAGTATGGACGGAGGCGGTCAAGCCGCTCGGCCCGATAGCCTATATCCTGAAAGCCCGGGTGACGCTGTTGCGCGACGTGGGAGCGGCGATGTCGCCGTTCAACGCCTTCATGTTCATTCAAGGCCTGGAGACGCTGGCGCTGCGGATGCGGCAACACTGCGCGAATGCGAGCGCGGTGGCGGACTATCTTTCCGGACACCAGAAGGTCACCAAGGTGATCTTCCCATCGAAGATGGAGGGCGAGGCGAGGCGGCGCGCGGATGCGTATCTCAAGGGCGGCTATGGCAGCTTGCTGGGTTTCGAATTGAAGGGCGGCATGGATTCAGGCCGCAAATTCATCGATGCCCTGAGGATGTTCTATCATGTTGCCAATATCGGCGACGCGCGCTCATTGGCCATCCATCCGGCCACAACGACCCA
>DATHPL010000577.1:0-4622 GCA_035483915.1 Bradyrhizobium sp. | reverse complement strand
TGCCAGGCGTGGATCAGGCGGAGGCGATGATTGCGCGGCTGGGCGACAGCGTTACCTTCTACAAGATCGGCTATCAGCTCGCTTATGCCGGCGGATTGTCGCTGGTTGGTCAACTCACGGCCTCCGGCAAGAAGGTGTTCGTCGATCTCAAATTGCACGACATCGGCAACACCGTGGCGCGCGGTGTCGAGAGTCTTTCTTCGCTCGGCGCGACATTTCTCACCGTGCACGCCTACCCGCAGACCATGCAGGCGGCGGTCGCAGCGCGGGGCGAAGCGGGCCCGAAGATTCTCGCCGTCACCGTGCTCACTTCCTACAACGAGGCGGATGTGCAGGACGCCGGATACCGGCACACCATCGCCGATCTCGTGGCTACCCGCACGCATCAAGCCAAAGCGCTTGGAGTCGACGGGATTGTATGTTCGCCTGAGGAGGCGACTGCGTTGCGCAGGATTGTGGGTGATCAGATGAGCCTGGTCACGCCGGGCATCCGGCCTGCCGGCAGTTCGAGCGGTGACCAGAAGCGTATCATGACGCCGGCCCGCGCCATTGCGGCGGGCGCCGATTATCTCGTGGTCGGCCGTCCGATTGTTGAAGCGGCCGATCCGAAGGCGGCGGCGGATTCGATACAGGCCGAGATCGCGCAAGCGCTCGGGTAAAAAAGGAGAGCCAAGATGGCAAAAGGCTACTGGATCGCTCGCATCGATGTGCATAATCCCGACGGCTACAAGGAATATGTCGCGCAGAACGGCGCGGTATTCGCGAAATATGGCGGCAAGTTTCTGGTGCGCGCCGGCCGGCATGTTGCCAAGGAAGGATCGTCGCGAACCCGCAATGTGGTGATCGAGTTCAGGGATTATGAGACCGCAATCGCCTGCTATAATTCGCCGGAATATGTGCGACTGGTCGCGCTCCGCAGCCCGCATGCCGAGGGGGATCTTGTGATCATCGAAGGTTACGACGGCCCGCAACCGGGCGAGCCCGCGGCCTGATCGGTTGCCGGAACACCGTCCCCCCGCTAAAACGGCCCCGAAAGGATAACAAATGTCCGAGATGCGTTTGATCGTTGCGGGGGCCGGCGGCCGGATGGGCCGGGCGCTGACGCGCGTCATTTCCCAGACTGAAGGCGCGGTGCTGGCCGGCGCGCTGGAGGCGCCGGGTTCCGAACTGTTGGGCAAGGACTCCGGCGTACTCGCCGGACTGCCTGCCAACGGCGTCGAGCTGTCCGCCGATCTCTGGTCGATGTCGGCGAATGCCGACGGCATTCTCGATTTCACCGTGCCGGCCGCGACCATCGCCAATGTCGCGATCGCCGCGCAACGTGGACTCGTCCACGTGATCGGTACCACGGGGCTGTCCTCGTCGGATGACGCCGTGATCCAGAGCGTGACCTCGCGCGCCATCGTCGTGAAGTCGGGCAATATGAGTCTCGGCATCAATCTGCTTGCCGCGCTGGTCAAGCGCGTGGCGCGGTCGCTTGATGCAAGCTTCGACATCGAAATCCTCGAGATGCATCACCGCTCCAAGATCGATGCGCCTTCCGGAACGGCCCTGATGCTGGGAGAGGCCGCTGCCGCCGGCCGCCAAATCTCGCTCGGCGATCATTCGGCGCGCGGACGCGATGGCGAGACCGGCGCACGGCGAAGCGGCGACATCGGCTTTGCATCCTTGCGCGGCGGCTCCGTCACCGGCGATCACAGCGTGATCTTTGCCGGCGCCATGGAACGCATCGAACTCACCCACCGCGCCGAGGATCGCACGATGTTTGCGCAAGGCGCGGTGAAGGCGGCATTATGGGCACGCGACAAAAAGCCCGGGCTGTACTCCATGGCCGATGTGCTCGGCCTCGGCAATTTCTAGAGCGTTTTCGAGCAAAGTAGGAACCGGCATAGCAATCAGGTTTATGCAGATTGCGTAGACTTATCTGCGTTAAGAAAACGCGTCAAAATAAAACACTCAGTTCAAAGCAAACGGAAGCTTTCAGATATGAGCGATCGTCTTCTCGTATTGGTTCGTCACGGCCAGAGCGAATGGAATCTGAAGAACCTCTTCACCGGCTGGAAAGACCCTGATCTCACCGAGCAGGGCGTCACGGAGGCGGTGGAGGCCGGTCGTAAACTTAAAGGTCAAGGCCTGGTGTTCGACGTTGCCTTCACCTCCGTGCTGACGCGCGCCCAGCACACGCTCGACCTGATGCTGGCTGAGCTCGGCCAGACCAAAATCCCCGTTCACAAACATCTCGCGCTGAACGAGCGCGATTACGGCGATCTCTCCGGCCTCAACAAGGACGACGCCCGCAAGAAATGGGGCGAGGATCAGGTACTGATCTGGCGCCGTTCCTACGACGTGCCGCCGCCGGGCGGCGAAAGCCTGAAGGATACGCTGGCGCGGACGCTACCTTACTTCGTGCAGGAGATTCTTCCCTGCGTGCTGCGCGGTGAGCGCACGCTGGTCGCTGCCCATGGCAACTCGCTGCGCGCGTTGATCATGGTATTGGAGAAGCTGTCACCGGAAGGCATCTTGAAGCGCGAACTCGCGACCGGCGTTCCCATCATCTATCGCCTGAACGCCGATGCGACCGTGGCGTCGAAGCTAGATTTGGCGGCGTGAGCGAAAACGCCGAGATTATTTCGCTCACAGCGCCTGTCGGCGATCGCGCGCTGGACGAACTCGCCGATGTGTTGAGCGATTGCGTTGCCGGTGGCGCCAGCGTCAACTTCATGTCGTCCTTCTCTCAACGAGAGGCGCGGACTTTCTTCGACAAGGTCGCGACCGGCGTTGCATCGGGCGATATCGTCCTTCTGGCGGCGGTTCTCGGCGGCCGGATCGTCGGCAGCGTGCAGCTAGGGCTCGACACGCCGCCCAATCAGCCTCATCGCGCCGACGTCAAGAAAATGCTGGTGCACCGTTCCGCGCGGGGGCGTGGCATTGGCGCTGCCCTGATGGCGGCGATCGAACAGGAGGCGCGACGGCGCGGCCGCTGGCTGCTGGTGCTTGATACCGTGCCGGGCGAAAGCGGACATCGGCTTTATTTGCGGGCGGGCTGGCAGCAGAGCGGGACCGTCCCGGACTATGCGCTATTCCCGGACGGCCGGCTCTGCGCCACCGTGATCATGTGGAAGCGGCTGGAACGTTGACGCCGTAGCCGCTTCCTCCCCCTGAAAGGGGGAGGGTTGGGGTGGGGTCAACACGAACTTCGCCGCATCATTTTGATCCCTCCCGCTTTGCTCCGAAAGGGAGCAAAGCGACCTCCCCTTTCCAAGGGGAGGTTTCAAGACCGTCAGGCTTCGTCCTACTGCATCCCAACCTGGCCGGCTTCCCAGCCGATCATCGCCTGTTTGCGGGTGATGCCCCAGTGATAGCCGGTCAGTGCGCCGCTTTTGCCGAGTGCGCGATGACAGGGCACCACAAACGAGATCGGGTTCTTGCCGACCGCGGCTCCCACCGCGCGCGAGGCCTTTGGGCTTTCGATCTTCTTGGCGATGTCCGAATAACAGACAGCGTGGCCCATCGGGATTTTCAAGAGCGTCTCCCAGACCCGGACCTCGAAGTCGGTCCCGATCAAGGTGACGCGCAACGGCTGGTCCGGCCGCCACAGTTTTTTGTCGAAGATGCGCTGGGCCAGCGGGGCGGTCGCGAGGTAATCCTCGATATAGGTCGCCTTCGGCCAGCGTCTCCTCATGTCGTCGAGTGCTGCCGGTTCTTCGCCCGGATCGGCAAAGGCGAGGCCCGCAAGACCGCGCTCGCTCGCGATCACGAGCGCAGTACCGAAGGGCGAGGGATGAAAGCCGAACCGCAGCGTCATGCCTTCGCCGCCGGTCTTCCATTCGCCGGGGGACATCGCCTCGTGGGTGACGAACAGATCGTGCAGCCGGCCGGGGCCGGAGAGCCCCGAGTCAAGCGCGGCGTCGAGCACGCTGGCGGAATCGCGCAACAGGTTCTTGGCGTGGTCGAGCGTCAGCGCCTGCATGAAACCTTTCGGCGTTAGGCCGGCCCAGCGCCGGAACAGGTGGTGCAGCTCATCCGGCGTCAGGCTCGACGCCTCCGCCATCGCTTCGATGGTCGGCTGCGTGCGCCAGCGCTCAGAGATGAACGCGATTGCGCGGCGCACGGAATCATAGTCGCGCAGCGCGGCATTTTGGGTGCCCGGCTTGGCCAGGCGCAAATCGTTCATGGTGAGGTTCATGGCGTCATTCATGGCAATGGTTGATCATGCCACGGATGTAGGACCAACGTGTTGTCCGAACCACCCGATTTCAGACGAGGCCTAGTTAACGGGATTATAGGTCGGCCCGCGCCGGGCCGCCTGGAGCGCAGCCATCAAGGCATTGGAAAAGCTTTCTTTTTCCTCCGCTCCTAAAAAATTGCCGATGGCGATCCGGCGGCCTTTCGAGACCAGGTAAAGCCGCTCGATGCCAAATTCCGCATGCGTGATGCGGTCGAGCCGCACCCACAACGGATTGAAGGTGAATTCCACCACGTGGCCGCGGTGGCTGATCCGCCGCACATGAAGCTCAGACGGCGTCAGGCGAATTTCCTCGCTGGCTTTGGCGCGGCGAAAGCTGACGCGGAAGGCCCAGTAGATCGCGAGCACGTCGAGGCCGAAAAAGCCGACGACGGGC
>DATHPL010000576.1:0-2916 GCA_035483915.1 Bradyrhizobium sp. | reverse complement strand
GCCGCATCGATCCGGCCTTCGATCAGCGCTGCGATCGCAAAGGAAAACGAAATCGAGAAGCCGACATAGCCGAGATAGAGCATGGGCGGATGCACGGCGAGGCCGATATCCTGCAGCACCGGATTGAGGTCCTGTCCCTCGATCGGCGGATTGGCGATGCGCAGGAACGGATTGGAGGTCATCAGGATGAAGAGGTAGAAGGCGCTGGCGATCCAGGCCTGCACGGCCAACGCATGGGCGCGAAGCGATATCGGCAGGTTATTGCCGAAGATCGCGACCAGGCCGCCGAACAGCGCGAGGATCGATACCCAAAGCAGCATCGAGCCTTCGTGGTTGCCCCACACGCCGGTGATCTTGTAGATCAACGGCTTCATCGAGTGCGAATTCTCGACGACGTTGATGACGGAAAAATCCGAGGAAACATGCAACGCGATCAGCGCCGCAAACGATGCGGCCACAAAGATGAGCTGCGCAACGGCCGCCGAGCGTGCGACATTCATCAGCGAAAAATCACGCCAGCGCGCCCCTAGAATCGGCACAGTCGACTGAATCAGCGCCAGCCCGAAGGCCAGTACCAGCGCATAATGTCCGCTTTCGGCAATCACCGCGCTGCTCCCTGTTCGCCTTGCACCGCACGGGCAGCGGTATCGCCGCCTTTGGACGGCCCGCCGTATTCTTCTTTCCAGAGCCCCTGCTTCTTCAGGGCATCGGCGACATCTTTCGGCATGTAGTTCTCGTCATGCTTGGCAAGCACGGTGTCGGCCTTGAACACACCAGAGGAATCCAGCGCGCCCTCGGCGACGACACCCTGCCCTTCTCGAAAAAGGTCAGGCAAAATCCCCTGGTAGGAGACCGGCAGGGCTGCGCTTCCGTCACCGACCTCGAACCTGACGGTCAGATTGTCGCCGCGTACGAGTGAACCGGGCTGCACGAGCCCGCCGAGCCGGAACCGTTTGCCCGGTTGGATATGCTTCTCCGCGACCATCTTCGGCGTCGAAAAGAACACGATCGAATCGCGCATTGCATTCAGCACCAGCGCCGCGGCCACCGCGAGCACGAAGAGCGAGCCGCCGATAACAGTCAAGCGCCGCTGCTTGCGCGTCATTGACCGCCTCTTCCATGTCGCCGCGCCACGTCGTTCATCGTGCTCATCCGTCGAGTCCGAGGTTTTTCAGACCATCGTTCAGTTGTTGCAGCCGCTCGGGATCCTTTGCGAGCGCCTGCCGGGCATCGGACGAGGCTGCCTTGGCCTTATCGGCCTCACCCATGACCATATAGGCCCTGACGAGCCGCAGCCATCCCTCGACGTCGTCGCCATTCTGGTGCAATCGGGTGGCGAGACGCTCGACCATGCTGCGGATCATCGCGCTACGATCCGTCTCGCTCATGTCTTTCGCGGCGGCCATCGCGTCATTCGACAGCGCAGGCGCCGGCGCGCCGCCGACCCTGACCAGCGCAGACTGAACCAACGGACGCCAAGGCGCATCCGCCGGCGCCTTCTCCAGCATCGCGCGCCAAATCGCGGCCGCTTCAACAGCGCGGCCATCCTGCTCGGCGGCCAGCCCCAAAAAATAGTTGGCCTTCACATCGTCGGCGCTCAGTGTAACCGCGCGCTCAAATTCAGCCTTGGCTTCGCCGGTAACGACGCCGCCCGCCGCAGCCACCAGGGCTTCGCCGAGATCGGCCCGCCGGGTAGCGTTTTCACCGCTATACGTAATCGAATTCCGGAAGGCGCGGACCGCATCATCCACGCGCCCCAATCGTGCGAGCACCGGCGCCAGAATGGTCCAGCCTCGGCCATCCGCGGGCTCAGCCTCGAGATGCTGTTCGACTTGCGCGACGAGCTTGTCGAGCGATTGCGTCGCGCCCGGAGCGCGGCTGCGCTGCGCCAGCGGAAAATCGGGCAGCTCCGGCGAACCTAGCGGGTAATAAAGCCCGACGGTGACGAGCGGTAATCCGACGAGAGCGATAACGGCCGCTACTCGACGCAACTTGACGCTCGATCTTGAGGTCACCTCAGGCTGATTGTCGACCGCTGCCAGCAGCCTGCGGCTGATCTCGACACGCGCGGCCGCGGCTTCCGGCGGGTTGATGAGGCCCGTGGCAACATCACGGTCGATCTCGGTAAGTTGGTCCCGATAGACGGCGGCCTCGTTGCCGTCCTGCTGCGGGTCGCCGGCGCGACTGAGCGGCCAGAGCACGGCAAAGATCGCCGCGGCCGTCATCAGCGCGAACACAAACCAGAGCATCATCGAACGGGTTCCGGTGGAACGGCGCGAACCAGCACAGCGCCTTGCGGTCGCTTTACACCATAGGCGTAAAGCATGGGCAATTAACAATTACGAGTGTGATGAGCCAAACGTAAATTGTTGAGATATTTCAAGAAAATTCGCTTCTCAAAAGCTGAAGTGCGAGGTTTTGCAAGGCCAGTCGGCACAACCGGATCAGCCCGTCCGCGACGATTTGCGCTCGCCCGTCACGGCGTTTTCGGCAGCCCTGCTCATCAGCGACGCATAATCGGCGCCAAACAGCACGTCACAAAAACGGATGGCCGCGGCCACCTGCGTTTGCCGATAGGCGCGCGCTTTGCCTTCGCTGCCGCGGAGCGATTGCACCAATGCTTCGGTCGATTGCTCGACATAGTGCTGGAGATCGGAATAGGTCCGCATCGTGACTTCGTTGATCGCCAGCTCTCCGGCATAGGTGCGGCATACCGCGACGAACTCGATCAACGCGATGGTTTCGTCGACATCGCTCGCGTTGATCTGGGCCGCTGCCCCGATGTCCTTGTCGCTGCGCTGGCGCAATATCCGCCTGACGCGGCCGGGAACGCTGTCGATTTCCGATTGCAGCGCGCTGGAAATGTCGGCGCGGATCGATGCCAGCCGCCTGCCCCAGGCTGAATCGTTGCGCAGG
>DATHPL010000575.1:0-7028 GCA_035483915.1 Bradyrhizobium sp. | reverse complement strand
AAAAAAGTCTAATCACACAATTCGGGAGCGATTTATCATGCAGGATATCAAGAAAGGCGTTCTGACACGACGTACCTTGCTCGCCGGAACATCAGCGAGTCTTGTTGCGTCCCATGCATGGGCTCAGTCACCAGCCGAGGTCAAAGTTGGATTGCTAGTGCCGATCTCCGGCATGTATGCCCGGCCGGGCACCGTGATGCGCGAGGGCGCCGAAATGGCGGTCGATCACATCAACGCGCAAGGGGGCGTGAAGGCACTCGGGGGCGCCAAGCTCAAGCTCGTGGTGCTCGATTCCGGCGACAGCACCGAAAAGGCCAAGAGCGCCGCTCAGCGCATGGTGGCGCAGGAACCGGACCTCGTGGCTGCGAGCGCGGCCTATCTGTCGTCGTTCACGCTTGCCGTGACCGAAGTGACCGAACGGGCGAACCTTCCCGTACTAACCCTCTCCTATTCCGACCTGATCACCGAACGCGGTTTCAAATATGTATTCCAGACCTCGGCCACGGCTGGATCGCAGGCCAAACAAGCGCTGCCGCAAATCATCGCGCTTGCCGAAAGCGCCTCCGGCAAGAAGCCAAAGACGGTCGCGATCGTCACCGACAATACCGGCGCCTCGATCGCCTCGGCCAAATCGATGCGCGAGGGCTTGCTGACCGCCAATGGTCTGCAACTGGTCATGGACGAGACCTTCACCCCGCCGCTCGCGGATGCGACGTCGCTGGTGCAGAAAGTCCGCGCCGCAAAGCCGGATCTTTTGTTCTTCCTGCCGACGGTTATTTCCGACGCCAAGCTGGTGCTGGAAAAGATGAATGAATTCGGCATGGGCCAGGGCAAGGTGCCGACCATCTCCTTTGGCATTGCGATCGCCGAGCCCGACATGTTGCAGACGGTCAGCCCCGAACTGCTCCAGGGCGTGCTGACCTGTGTGGCAAGCTGGGGCGCTAGGGGTCACGAAGCGCTGATCGCGGAATTGAAGAAGCGCTACAACGAGCCGTGGATGACGCAGAACGCGATTTCCACCTATGGCGACATGTGGGTAATCAAGGACGCGCTGGAAAAGGCCGGCAAGGCCGATCGCGCCGCGGTCGCCGAAGCGCTTCGAACGATGGATGCCGGACCTTCGAAATATTATCCGCTCGGCGAGATCAAGTTCGACGACAAGGGCCGCAGGCTCGGCGCCGGCATGACCATCGTGCAATGGCAATCCGGCATCCCGGTCACGGTGTTTCCGCCGGAGCTCGCCTTGGCCCAGCCATTGTGGCCGAAGAGCTAGCCGCTTTCACGAAAGGATTGATGTCGACTTGAGCGGGCAACTGGGCTCTTGTTGACGTAAATTGCGGAAATGCTGATCTGCCGGTAAATCGTAGGTGACTGGAACAGACCGAAGGCCCCTCGCCAATGGACCGACCCACCGAACTGAAGTCCACGCTTCGTATCGAAGACGTCCCGACCGTGAGGGCGATCGTCGCGCGGAAACTGCGTGAGGCCATCATGTCCGGCAATCTGAAGCCGGGGCAACGGCTGGTCGAGCGCGAGCTATGCGAGATGATGGGCGTCAGCCGTCCCTCGATCCGCGAAGCCCTGCGTTTGCTGGAAGCCGACGGGCTGGTCAACACCGTCCCGCATCGCGGCCCCATGGTCTCTACCATCAGCCTGGAGGAAGCCCGGCAGCTCTATGCCGCCCGCGCCGTGCTGGAAGGATTCGCCGGGCGCGAATGCGCCCGCCTGCACGATCCCGCCGTCGTGCGGAAAATCGGAGAAGCCCTCACCCGCCTCAAGGCGGCTCTTGCCGAGTCCGACATGATCGCAGTCCTCGAGGCCAAGACGGACTTCTACGCCGCGTTGATCGGAGGCTGTCAGAACGCCTTCATCGAGCGCATGCTGAAACCGCTGCATGACCGGATCACGCTGCTGCGGATCACGTCGATGTCGCATCCCAAACGTATCAACAAGAGCCTGCGTGAGGTCACGGCGATCTGGCGCGCGATCCAGAGCGGCGACGAGGATCTTGCCGAACGCTGCTGCGTTGACCACATCAAGGCCGCGGCGGTTGCGGCGCTCGACATGATCGAGCGGTCGATGGCCAAGGAAAAGGCATAACTTCAAGGCCGAGCCCCCGGACGGCCTTGCTGCCCACGCCACCATCTTTCGAGTGGAGATTGCCCGTGAAGACTTACCAGCTTTTCATCAACGGCCAGTATGTCGATCCCGCCAACGGCGAGTGGTTCGATTCCATCGATCCCTATCGCGGCCAGCCCTGGGCGAAGATCCCGCGCGGATCCGCCGCCGATGCCGACAGAGCGGTCAAGGCCGCCAATGAGGCGATGTGGCGCGGTCCCTGGTCGAAAATGACGGCTTCGACGCGCGGTAAATTGATGCGCAAGCTTGGCGACCTCGTCGCCACCAATGCCGAACGTCTCGCCGAAATCGAGGTGCGCGACAACGGCAAGCTGATGGCCGAGATGCTGGGCCAGCTCCGCTACCATTCGGAATGGTGGTGGTATTTCGGCGGGCTCGTCGACAAGCTCGAAGGCGGCCTGGTGCCGATCGACAAGGCGGACACCTTCGCCTACACCACCCGCGAACCTGTCGGCGTTGTCGCAGCGCTCACGGCCTGGAACTCGCCGCTTTTGTTCGTGGCCTGGAAATGTGCCGCCGCACTTGCCGCCGGTTGCGCCGTGATCGTCAAGCCGTCGGAATTCACCTCCGCCAGCACGCTGGAATTCGCGGCGTTGACGAAAGAAGCCGGCATTCCCGATGGCATCTTCAACGTGGTCACGGGCTTTGGACCGGAGATCGGCAACGAATTGATCTCGCATCCGGGCGTCGCCAAGATCACCTTTACGGGATCGGACGCAACCGGCGCGAAAGTCTACGAGACCGCCGCGCGCAGTCTCAAGCGGGTTTCGCTGGAACTGGGCGGCAAGTCGCCCAATATCGTCTTCGAGGATGCGGATCTCGCCGCAGCCGCGGCCGGCGCCGTCTCCGGCATCTTCGCAGCGACGGGCCAGACCTGCATCGCGGGATCGCGTCTTCTGGTGCAGAACTCGATCAAGGAAAAATTCGTGGCGCGCCTGTTGGAACTGGCGCAATCCGCCAAGATCGGCGATCCCATGCAATCGGACACCAATATCGGCCCGGTCACGACGCCGGCGCAGTACAAGAAGATTCTTGATTATATCGATATCGCCAAGGCCGAGGGCGCGCGGTGCCTGCTTGGCGGCAAGCCGGCCTCGGGCGAGGGCATCGTCGGTGGCCAGTTCGTCGAGCCGACGATTTTTACCGATGTCGACAACACCATGCGGATCGCGCGCGAAGAAGTTTTTGGCCCGGTGCTATCGATCATCGGTTTCGACACCGAGGAAGACGCCATTCGTATCGCGAACGATACGATCTACGGTCTTGCGGCTGGCATCTGGACCCGCGATCTTTCCCGCGCCATTCGCGTACCGAAACTGCTACGCGCCGGAACCGTTTGGGTGAACACCTACCGAGCCATCAGCTACATGATGCCGTTCGGCGGCATGAAACATTCAGGTCTCGGGCGCGAAAGCGGCATCGACGCGGTCCACGAATACCTGGAAACCAAGAGCGTCTGGATTTCGACCGCGAAGGACGTGCCAGTCAATCCGTTCGTCATGCGTTGACGGGTCGGGAACGGCCTAACCCGCTTTTTCTGACGTGTGAGCCTTGAGGCGGCCCTTGCCGCCACACTTCTTGCATGGAGCAGGATAGACTCGTCGACCCGGCTGGACCGGCTGGGCGACGGGCGGAAATCCAGTGCCGCCGCAAGCATCGCAATCGATTTCTTCTTCAGCTTTCTTCCCACGCATTTCTAAAATCCTCGATTGGTTATGAGATGCCTTCATTGGTTCGTAGCGGCACGTCGTTGCGACACCACATCGCGCAACACGTGGCGTTGAATTTTTCCGGTGCCGGTCATAGGCAGTTCGCTGAACCGCTCAACCGACTCTGGTAATTTGTAATCGGCGACCTGATCACGCAGGAAAGCGATGAACTCGTCGAGTGTCGGGACGGCGTCGCCTTTGGGAACAACGCACAGGCAATTGCGCTCGCCGAGACGGGCATCCGGCATACCGATCATTGCCGCATGCATGACGGCCGGATGGGTATAGAGGATCTCCTCGACCTCGCGCGGGAAGAACTTCTTGCCGCCGCGGTTGATGATCTCCTTACTGCGGCCGGTGATCTGGACATTGCCATCCGCGTCGACGACCCGGCCGAGATCGCCGGTGCGAAACCAGCCCTCATCGTTGAATGCGATCGCATTGGCATTCGGATTGTTGTGATAGCCGAGATGAATCGAGGGACCGCGCGACATCAGTTCACCGATCTCTCCCACTGGCACGTCGTTGCCTTCCGCGTCGACCATGCGCAGCTCCATGGCGTGAACCGGACGCCCGATGGTGCCGTTGACCTTCTGCGGATCGTCGGTGAACCGGGTATAGGTCTGGAAGCCTGCTTCCAGCATGCCGTAGAGCTCGATCAGATGACCCTTCATCCGCTTCTGATACTCACGGATCGTCTCGACGGCCGCCGAGGCTCCGCCAGTGATGACGACGCGCAAGGAAGAGACGTCGTACGTCTCCGCGTCAGGTGCATTCAACAGACCGACCAGCCCTGCCGGAGCGGTCGGAATATAACTGACGCGCTCGTTCTGGATCAGCTCCAACGCCGCGCGAGGACTAAAGCGCTCCATCAGCACCAGCGTCCCACCGGCAAGGATGCTCTGTAGCAGCGTGAAGTAGCCCCAGTTTAAACCGAGCGGGAGAAACGCCAGGAACACCTCGCGCTCGGTCACCTCCATGTCGTGATTGAGCAGCTCGACCGGATAAAGCGTGGTGTTGAAACTGTGCAACGCGCACTTCGGATCGCCGGTCGTGCCCGACGTGAAGCACATCCGGCACACTTCATTGGGATCCATGTGCACCTTGTCGGTAGGCGCGATTGGCGCGGCAGCCGCCACCCCGGAATCGAAATCATGCATACCGTCGACCGCGCCACCGACGACGATCAGCCGCTTGATGTCGGGGTTATCCCGTTGCAGGCCGCGCGCCATGCCGGCGTAATCGAAATCCTTCCACTCCTTCGGGAAGACATAGGCCGAGCTGCCGGAGAACGTCAGCATGTAGCTGAGCTCGCGGGCACGGAAATCCGGATTGACCTTGTTGGCGATGGCACCCAAAAGCTCAAGCGCAATGAAAGCGACGGCAAACTCGATCCGGTTGGGAAGCTGGATGGTGACGACGTCGCCGCGCGTGATACCGATCGAACGATAGAACTGCGCGGCGCGTTCGATCCGGTCCCTGAGCGCGCCGTAGCTGATCGCGCCACGCTGATCCCTGATGGCGATGCGGTCCGGATGTTTTCCGGCCTGCTCGGCGAGGATGTCGAAGACGGTCTTCTGCATCCAGAGCTTTTCGCGCGCATATTTCTCGGCAAGCTTGGCGGGCATCATATTGACGTAAGCCATGACTTCCTCCCTCAACGAACGGCGCGGAACAGGCCGCCATCGACCGGAATGACCGTGCCGGTGATGTAGCTGCCCCGCGGCGACACCAGCAGTGCGACGAGGCTTGCGATATCGCCGACCGTTCCGATGCGCCCCAGCGGCACTTCCTGCTCGAGCTCGTTTCGCATCTGCTCCGCCGGCTTCTCGCCCGCCGAAAACACCTTCTCCAGGCGCTGGGTGTCGATATAACCGGGGCAGATGGTATTGACGTTGATGCCGAAGCGCGCCGCCTCGAGCGCGAGCGTCTTGGCGTAGCCGATCACCGCGCTCCAGCTCGCCACCGAGAGCCCGAAGCGCGGGATCGGCTGGATCGCGGAAATGGCCGTGATATTGAGAATGCTGCCGCCGGTCTTTTGCATGTGCGGCAGCACGCCCCGGCACATGCGCGCCACATACATGAAATTCTGCTCCATCGCCTTTTGCCAGGCTGCGTCATCGAAAGTCGCGATGTCCCCCAGCGGCGGCGCGCCGTCATTGTTGACCAGGATATCGATGCGGCCGAACGCTTTGCTGACGGTCTCGACCACGCGCTCGCAATCGGCCGCCTGACGGCAATCCGCCTGCACCGGCAGAATCTCGGCGCCGGTCTCGGCCGCCATCTTTTCCGCAGCGGCGCGAAGGTCCTTTTCGCGGCGCGCGGTGATAGCGACACGGGCGCCTTCGGCAGCCAGAAGATGCGCGATACCGTAACCGATGCCCTGACTGGCGCCGCCGACGATGGCGCATTTTCCCTTGAGATCGAGGTTCATGTCTTCAAGCTTTCGAAAAAGGCTCGCGCGTTGCGATGAAAGACTCCCTCCAGCACGTCGTCGGGATAGCCTTGCGCCTTCCAGTCGTCGACCAGCCGCTCATAGCTGAGCAACGGATAGTCGGCGCCGAACATGATGCGGTGCTTGAGCCGGCGCGGAATCTCGTGACGTAGATCGGCGGTGTGATATTTCGGCGACCAGCCGTGCAGCTCGTACCAGATGTTACGCTTATGCATGAGAACGGCGATCGTTTCCGCCTGCCACGGCCATCCCGGCCGCGCAGCGACGATCTTGAGGTCCGGATAGGTCGCAGCGACCCGGTCGAGATGGCGCGGATGGCAGTCGTCGAGAATGACGCCGGCGCCGCCGGGTAAGCCTGCCCCTAGGCCGGTGGTGCCGACAAAGATCAGCACGGGGATCTTGGCCTCGATGCAGAGTTTGTAAAACGGATCGTACAGGGGATCGCTGGCCGGCGGGCTCAGCGAGGCCGAGACGCCGTAGCCAAGAAAGCCGATGCGCTTGTCGATGCAGCGGCGCAGTTCGCGCAAGCCCGCCTCGCCCGAGCGCGGATCGATGTGGATCCAGTGCCCGAGAATGACGTCGCGATGCGCGGCTTCGGTCTCGAAGGCGTAATCGTGCAGCGCGCGGGTCTCTTCCATCGGCAGGAATTTCGAAAAGCCGAAATCGAGAATGGTCTGCACGCCGAAGTCGCGGAAATACTGCGCCATCTCGGCTTCGGAATGGTA
>DATHPL010000574.1:0-1944 GCA_035483915.1 Bradyrhizobium sp. | reverse complement strand
GCCCAGCAGGGGCGGCGCGAGATTGAAACTGATCCTGAAATCACCGTCGAACTGATCGCGAAGCTGCGCTTCGAAATGGCCATCGGTGAAGAGCCGCGCCACTTCATACTCGTCCTTGTAGGCGAGCAGCTTGGCGTAGTTGATGGCGACCGCGCGCGGCAGTTCCTCGCCGAAGCCGCGCTCGCGCGCGGCATCGCGCACCTGCGTCACCAACGCCTGATAGCGCGCCGCGAGTTTTTCGTTCTGATAGCCGGTCAGATGTGCGCTTCGATGCGCGATGATCTCATCCAGCGACATCGTATCGAGCGCCTTCGGCGCGCTTGCCTCGTCGTGCCCCTTCATCATCGCCGACATCCGCGAGGGGTCGGCTGCCGCGAGCCGCCCGAGCCGGAACGCCTGCGTGTTCATCTTGATGGCGACGCCATTGACCTCGATCGCCTGCTCGATCGCTTCCGCCGACAGCGGCAAGAAGCCCCTCTGATAGGCGTAGCCCATCATCATCATGTTGGTGGCGATGGCATCGCCCAGTAGAGTCTCCGCTGGCTTGGTGAAGTCGAGGAAGGCGGAGTCCTTGCGAAGCGCAGTTTCCAGCACGTGATTGACCTTGCGGGTCTGGAAATTGAAATCGCGGTTGAGAACGAAATCGGCGGTCGGAATGATGTGGCTGTTGATGACGCCAGCGGTACGGCTACTCTCGCACAGCGTCATGGTTTCCTTGGAGGCCGCGACGACTTCATCGGCCGCGATCACGAGATCGGCGGTGCCGGTGACGATGCGCGAACAAGTGACGTCGGCGGTGTGTTCGGAAAGGCGAACATGGCTCAACACCGCACCACCCTTCTGCGCGAGGCCCGACATGTCGAGGATCATGCTGGCCTTGCCTTCGATATGGGCGGCCATGCCGAGCAGCGCACCGATGGTCAGAACGCCGGTGCCGCCGACGCCGCCCACCGCGACGTTATAGGGCCTCTCCAGCGACGGCTTTGACGCAGGCTCCGGCAGTTCACCGACATCGCCAAGGCCGGCCGGCGCGCGGCGGCGCAATGCCCCGCCATCGACGGTCACGAAGGACGGGCAAAAGCCCTTTAGGCACGAATAGTCCTTGTTGCAGGCCGACTGGTTGATGGTGCGCTTGCGCCCGAATTCGGTCTCCAGCGGCTCGACCGAGATGCAGTTCGACTGCACCGAACAATCGCCGCAGCCTTCGCAGACGGCCGGATTGATCAGCACACGCCGCGCCGGATCTTCCAGCGTTCCGCGCTTGCGGCGGCGACGTTTTTCGGCGGCACAGGTCTGCACGAAGACAATGGCAGAAGCGCCCTTGACCTCGCGGCACGCTTTCATGACCGCATCGAGTTCGTCGCGATGGGCGAGCTTGACGCCGGGCGCGATCTCGCTGGCCGGGTAAGCTCCGGGATTTTCCGAGACCAGATAGATCGCGCGGATGCCTTCGGCGTGTAGCTGGAAGGTGATCTGTTGCGGTGACAGGTCGCCGTCATGGCGCTGGCCGCCGGTCATGGCCACCGCGTCGTTATAAAGGATCTTGTAGGTGATGTTCGCCTTGGAGGCGATCGCCTGCCGGATCGCCAGGCTTCCGGAGTGGAAATAGGTGCCGTCGCCGAGGTTTGCGAAGATGTGTCCCTCGTTGGTGAAGGGGGCGGTGCCGACCCACGGCACGCCCTCGCCGCCCATATGGGTGAAGGTTTCGGTAGAGCGGTCCATCCACAGCGCCATGAAGTGACAGCCGATGCCGGCCATCGCGCGGCTGCCTTCCGGCACCTTGGTCGAGGTGTTGTGCGGACAGCCCGAACAGAAGTACGGCGTCCGGCTGACCGGCGAGACCGCCTGCATCTGCGTTGCCTGCCGGCCGTTGAACCAGTCGGCCTTGGCGCGCAGCATTTCTGCGATTTCCGGATTGAGATTGAGCCGCAACAGCCGCTCGGT
>DATHPL010000573.1:0-2870 GCA_035483915.1 Bradyrhizobium sp. | reverse complement strand
CGCCGTTCAATTATCCGGCGTCTATTTTGCGATGTTGACGCTCGCCTTTGCGCAGATCGTCTGGTCCGTTGCGTTCCAGTGGGTGGGCCTCACCGGCGGCGACAACGGCATTCTCGGCGTCTGGCCGGAACGGTGGGCGGGAAGTCCTTCGCATTTCTATTGGCTGTCATTGGCCGTTGCCGCGCTCGCGGTCGGTGCGCTGCGGATCATAACCTTCTCACCCTTTGGCTTTGCGCTGCGGGCAACCCGCGATTCTCCGCTGCGCAGCGAGGCGATCGGCATCGACGGCAAGCGCATCCAGTGGAGCGCCTTCGTCATCGCCGGCACCGTCGCCGGAATAGGTGGCGCGCTGTTCGCCTATCTCAAGGGCAGCGTATTTCCGGATGTGCTCGGCATCCCGCTGTCGGTCGATGCGCTGGTCATGGTGTTGCTCGGCGGCGTCGAGACCGTCTCGGGCGCGATCGTCGGCGCTATCGTCTACAAGGCGCTCTCGATCTGGCTGGTGAGCCAGACCGAATGGTCCAAGCTCGTGCTCGGCGGCTTTATCGTGGTGATCGTCGTGGCCTTCCCCAAAGGCATCGTCGGCGTGATGGAATCGATCCGCCATCGCCGGCCGTCTTCGGCCAAGGCTGCCCTTCTCGCCTCGCACGTCGAGACTGCCGAATGAGCGCTCAGCCACTACTGTCGGTCGAAGGATTGAGCAAATCCTATGGCGGCGTGCATGCGGTGCGCAGCGTCTCGTTTTCGCTTCAGGCGGGCGAAATCCTTGCGCTGATCGGTCCCAACGGCGCGGGCAAGTCTACCTGCTTCAACATGCTCAACGGCCAGACCGCGCCCGATGCAGGCCGCGTGCATGTGCTGGGGCAGGATACCACGGGCCTGAAGCCGCGCGAGGTCTGGCGGTTGGGTGTGGGGCGCACCTTCCAGATCACCGCGACATTCCCGACCATGACCGTACGCGAGAACGTCCAGGTGGCGTTGTCCTCGCACGGTCACAGACTGTTCAACCTCGCGGCTTCGTTGCCGCGATATGCGCAAGGCGAAGCGGACGGCCTGCTTGAACTTGTCGGGATGGGCGGTTTTGCGGCACGCGCCTGCGGTGAATTGGCCTATGGCGATCTCAAGCGGCTCGAGCTTGCTGTTGCGCTCGCCAACCAGCCAAAACTGCTCCTGATGGACGAGCCGACCGCCGGCATGGCGCCACGCGAACGCGTCGAGCTGATGCGGCTCACCGCGCAGATCGCCAAGCAGAAATCGATCGGGGTGCTCTTCACGGAGCACGACATGGATGTCGTGTTCGAACA
Source organism: Bradyrhizobium sp. (assembly GCA_035483915.1). Classification (GTDB taxonomy): domain Bacteria; phylum Pseudomonadota; class Alphaproteobacteria; order Rhizobiales; family Xanthobacteraceae; genus Bradyrhizobium. The sequence continues at coordinate 1,566 of DATHPL010000573.1, read as the reverse complement.
CGCCGACCGTATTCTGGTGCTCAATCGCGGCAGCCTGATTGCGGAGGGTTCGCCGGAAGACGTCCGGCGTAACGCGGAAGTGCGTGCGATCTATCTTGGCGAAGGCCTGCTTTACGATGCGCGTCATCGAGAAGGGGCCGCGCCGTGAAACTTTCCGTTCAGGAACTCAACAGCCATTACGGACAGGCGCACATCCTGTTCGACGTCGCGCTCGACGTCGGCGCGGGCGAGGCGGTCGCGTTACTCGGACGCAACGGCGCCGGCAAGTCCACGACCTTTCGCTCGATTGTCGGCCTGGTCGCGCAACGTTCGGGTCGCATCCAGTTCGAGGGCCACGACATCTCGAGCCTGCCGACGCATGCGATCGTGCGCGGCGGGCTTGGTTATGTGCCGGAAGAGCGGCGCATCTTTACGGATCTGACGGTGGACGAAAATCTCGAAGTCGGCCGGCAGCCGGCGCGGCCCAACGCGCCGCAATGGACGCGTGAGCGGCTGTTCACGCTGTTTCCCAATCTCGCGGAAATGCGGGGACGGCCGGGCGGGCGAATGAGCGGCGGCGAGCAACAGATGCTCACTATCGCGCGGACCTTGATGGGAAACCCGTCGCTGGTGCTGCTTGACGAGCCCTCTGAAGGTCTTTCGCCGAAGATCGTCGAGCAAATGGTCGAGGCCATCCTGACCATGAAAAAGGAAGGCGTCAGCCTTCTGGTCTCCGAACAGAATTTGCATTTCGCGCGGCTGATTTCCGACCGCGCTTACATCATCGAACGTGGCCGCATCTGCTTTTCCGGCACCATGGCCGAACTCGATGCGCGCCCGGATATTCGCGACGCGCATCTGGCGCTGTAGCGGCGGCGCGTTGAAAAATGACGAGGGCGGAGATGGGCAGGGGAATTTCAGTGAAGCGCGGTGTGAAGCCGTCGCGGCCCGCTTACGTGCTGGACGAACAGATCGGCTTCATCCTGCGTCAGGTCTCGCAGCGCCACGCCGTGATCTTTGCCCGCGACATCGGGGCCGATCTGACGCCGACCCAATGGGCGGCGCTGGCGAAACTCGCCGAGACCGGACCGTGCTCGCAGAACCAGCTGGGACGGTTGACCGCCATGGACGTCGCCACCATCAAGGGCGTCATCGACCGCTTGACCGCGCGGGGCCTGACCGAAACCAGTGCCGATCCCGAGGACGGTCGTCGTTTGCGCGTCAGCCTGACGCGTGCGGGCCAGCAATTGGCGGAAAAGGTCGCGTCCAACGCGCTGGCGATTTCCAGGGAGACGCTGGCGCCGCTCGATCCGCGCGAACGAGAAATGCTGGTGACGCTGCTCGATAGGCTGCGATGAGACGCCGAATTTATTGGCGAAACAGTCCATCGACGCGAAACGAATATCCGACGCCCACGATATAGTTTGGCGAGTTGCGGTTCAGCCCGACCGCAAAATGAAAATCGACCTGTTGCGTTCGGGTCAGATGAAACACGCCGCCGGAATTCCAGAGCTGGCTCGGAATCGAGCCTTGGGGATAGTCGCCGACATATTCGGTGAACAGATTGAAGCGTTCGGTCAGCTTTTT
>DATHPL010000572.1:0-5540 GCA_035483915.1 Bradyrhizobium sp. | reverse complement strand
TCAAGCGTCTGCAAATCGGTTACGCCGTTGGCCTCGGCATGCGCCCTGATCGATTGCAGCTTTTCGCTCTCCTTGGGCGTCGTCGCGACGATCAGCTTGCCGCAATTGCGATGCGCAATGCCCTGATCGCGGCAATAGCGGTAGAGCGCCTGTTTGCCGCTGACGCACATCCGCGCCATCAGGCTGCCCGCCCGGTAATAGATGCCGGCGTGGATCACCTCGCTGTTGCGTGAGGAGGTGACGGTGCCGATTCCCTCGGCAGCCTCCAGCACGATCACCTCGCGGCCGCTTTGTGCCAGCTGCCGCGCCACGGCAAGGCCGATCACTCCGGCTCCGATGACGACGCATTCGACTTTGTCCATGGAAGAAATTCTGATCCGGGTAGGTTTGGCTCTTGGGGGTAGGGGACGAGGACGAGTTTGCCGATACAACTCTCGCGTTAATTGACCCACCCGGCCGGGGGTTTTGGTTGTAGCCTGCTCATATAAGCAACTCTTTGGATTTGTTCCGAAACTTGGTCGGCGCAAATCGTTAGTGATCCATTAATCATGTCCGGGCAATTGACGCAATTTTCCGAAGCAAATGAGCCAGGTCGGGGTACGCGTTTACCTGATCCAAACCCGTGACGCCAGAAAGTCCGTCGCAGAAATCCGCGGGTGACCGATGGCTGACAAGAAGCGGCAGGCAGGCGGCGGGATCATGATTCCGGCAGGAGTCGTGGTGTGCCTGGTTGCGTCCGTTTGGGCCGCCGTGGCATCGGGTGCGGAATTCAGCCTTGTCAGCTATTTCAATGCGGCCGATCCGGAAGTGATCTCGGATGCCGTGCTTGGCGGGCTGGTCGTCTGCTGCTTTCTGATCGCTGTCGGGCTGTGGCTCATGTCCACGCTGCGCCGGATCAAGCAATCGAAACTGCGCCGAAATGCGTTCGTCAGCTCCGCCCTGAATAATCTCAAACAGGGCGTCGTGATCACCAACGCGCGGCAACGAATTGTTTTCCTTAACGACCGTTACCTCGAGATTTACGGCCTTTCGCGCTCCGATATCACGCCGACCATGACCGGCAAGGAACTGCTCGAACTGCGGCGCCAGCGCGGTATGCTCGATATCAGCGTCGACGAGTTCTACGCCCAGGCAGGCGACCCCGAGGGCCTCGTCACCGAGCTGACGAACGGGCAATCCGTTCACGTCAAATATTTTCCGTTGTCGAACGGCGGATCGATCGCGACGCATGAGGATTGCAGCGAACAGCGCGAGCTCTCGCGGCAGCTCGCTTCCACCAAACAGTTTCTCGAATCCGTCCTGGAAAACATTCCGGTCTGCGTCGCCGCCAAAAGCATCGAGAATGGCCGCTACATCTTCGCCAACCGTGCGTTCGAGCGCTTTTCGCGCTTCCCAAGGGATTTCATCATCGGCAAACGCGCGGACGAGATTTTCACGCCCGATACGGCGGCCGGCATCGAGGCGGCCGACCGCGCTGCGCTGAACGCAACGGAAGGCCAGTTCAGCAACGAATTCGTCGTCGAGCGTGGTTCGCAGAAGCGGGTCCTCGCTTCCAGCCGCGTGATTGCCCGCGACGACAGAGGCGAGCCAAAATTCCTGATCGCGCTATTCGACGACGTGACCGACCGCAAGGTGCTTTCCCACGAGCTGGAGAACACCAAGAAGTTCCTCGAGTTGGTCGTCGATAACATTCCGGTGTCGCTGACGGTCGAACGGGCAAGCGACGGGCGCTACCTTCTGGCAAACCGCAGCGCGGAAACCATCCTTAACCGCCGGCGTGAAGAGGTCGCAGGACTGACGGCGGCCGAAATCTTCAACGAACGTGAAGCCAAGCTCATCAAGGCACGTGACGAGGCGGCAATCAAAAAGCGCCGGCCTCTGACCGAGGAGCACCCGATCAGCACCAAGGACGGCCTGCGGCTGTTCCTGACGCGCCGGGTCACCGTGCTCGACGAAGCCGGCGAGCCGCAATATCTGATCAAGACCCACGAGGACGTCACCGACCGCCGTCAGACCGAGTCGCGCATGGCGCACATGGCCTATCACGACGGGCTGACCGATCTGCCGAACCGCGCCGCATTCCTGCAGGCGCTCACGCAAATGATCGAGGCCTGCACCGAAGCGGAAGAGCAGTTCGCCGTCCTGTCGATCGACCTCGACGGCCTGACGGAAGTCAACGATGTGTTCGGTCATGACACCGGCGACAAGCTCCTGATCGAAGTGGCGCAGCGGTTGCAGGCGTCGGCGCGTGGCGGCGTGGTGGCGCGGCTTTCCGGCGACGAATTCGGGTTGATCATCGACGGCAAGCAGCCGATTGCCGCCATGCTGCTGGCCGAGAAACTGGCCGAGACGATGGCCAGGGAAATCATCATTGACGGCAAGTCGGTCCGCACCGGCGTGACGACGGGCATTTCGATCTTCCCGTATAACGGCGCGGACGCAGCCTCCCTGCTCACCAATGCCGGAGCGGCGCTGTCGCGCGCCAAGGCGAAGTCGCGCGGCACGATCAGCATCTATGAACCAGAGATGGATCAGCAGATCCGCGATCGGCGCGTGCTGCACCAGGATCTTTCGACGGCGATCAAGAACGGGGAAATCTCGCTTTATTACCAGCCACAGGCGTCGTCGCTTCAGGCGGGCAAGAGCGAGATCATCGGCTTCGAGGCGCTGGCACGCTGGCGTCATCCCGTGCGCGGCTTCGTGCCGCCGTCCGATTTCATTCCGCTGGCGGAGGAAAGCGGCCTGATCTTCGAGATGGGCCAGTGGATTCTCCGCGAAGCCTGCCGCGAGGCCGCCTCCTGGCCGGTGCCGATGCAGGTCGCGGTCAACCTGTCGCCGGCGCAATTCATGCATGGCGACGTTGTCAGTCTGGTGCATTCGATCCTGCTTGAAACCGGGCTTGCGCCGGGGCGACTGGAACTCGAAATCACCGAGGGCGTGCTAATCGAGGATTTCGATCGCGGTCTGGCGCTATTGCGCCGCCTCAAGGGGTTGGGTGTGCGAATCTCGATGGACGATTTCGGCAGCGGCTATTCCTCGCTGAGCTATCTGCAGGCGTTTCCGTTCGACAAGATCAAGATCGACCGCGCCTTTGTCATGAATTTGGGACGCAATCCGCAATCGGCGGCGATCGTGCGCGCGGTAATCGGTCTCGGTCACGGTCTTGAAATGTCGATCGTCGCTGAAGGCGTGGAAACCGAGGAACAACTCAATTTCCTCACCGAACAAGGCTGCGACGCCGTGCAGGGTTACTTCATCGGCAAACCGCTCCCGATCGAGCAATATGACGCGCTGGTCGGCCGTGTGGCCGGCGATGCGGCCGCACCGGCACGCAAGATCGGCTAGATCGAACTTCGGTGCGCGCCATTTTCACGACAAGTTCGAAATGGAAGCAGCTATAGCTGCTGGTACGGCGGATTCGACATTCGCTGTGAGTCCTTCGAGCGAATGTCACATTCAAAACCGCACTGGAATTTTTATACTTGCTAGTGTCTCTTTTGTTCTGACATTCGTAGCGAACCCGCCGCGACAAAATCGGGACATGGGTGTATGGCGGACTACGATCTTGCGATCATCGGCGGCGGGTTGAATGGCGTCAGCGTGGCGCGGGACGCTGCCGGACGCGGCTTGAGGGTCATTCTGATCGAGCAGGGGGATCTTGGCGGCGCGGCATCCGGCGCCAGCGGAAGATTGATCCAGGGCGATCTTTCCGTGCTCGAGCGAAGGGCATTCCGGCGCACGCGCACGGCGCTGACTGAGCGCGAGGTCTGGATGCGGATCGCGCCGCATCTGGTGCGGCCGGCGCATTTCGTGATTCCCGCGCATTCCGACGAGCGTCCGCCATGGTTGCTGCGTCTGGGATTGTACCTCTACGACCGCCTGGCTCCGCCCGGTGGCCTGCCGCGCTCAGCCACGATCGACATCACCCATCATCCGATTGGCGATGCGTTGCAACGGCCGTTCGGCACCGCTTTCGGATATTCGGATTGCCTGGTGGATGATACGCGGCTGGTGGTGACGACGGCGATCGATGCCGCGGAGCGGGGAGCGGTGATCCGCACCGGGGCGCGCTGCGTGCGCGCCGATCGGAGCGATATCTGGCGGCTGGTGCTGATTGATCGCGGGCACCGTCAGGTGATCACGACAAGATCTCTGGCCAACGCCGCGGGCGCCTGGACCGCGAGCGTTGCCGAGACTGTATTGCGGGTACCGTCGCCGCGCACCGCCGCTGTCAAACTGGGCCAGATCATCGTCAAGCGCTTGTTTGAGACCGATAACGTCTATGTCCTGCAGAATTCGGACCGGCGGCTGGTTTTCGCCAGTCCCTATCAACGCGAATTCACCATGATCGGCACTGTCGCGCGAAATTTCAAAGGCGACCCGGCGGCGGTCGCGATGGCTGCGGATGAGGTGGCGTATCTCTGCGACGCGGCCAACCGTTATTTTCGCGAGCGGATCGATGCTTCCGACGTGATCAGATCGATGGCCGGCGTCAATCTCGTCACCGGGCGCCCCGGCAAAAGATTTGCCCGCGAGGGAACGGTGACGTTCGAGGCACGACGGCGCAGGGCGCCGCTTCTGACCATTTTCGGCGGTGACGTCACAATGGCGCGGCTGCGCGCTGAACGCGCCGTCTCTTATCTCCTGCCGTTCTATCCGATGTCGGCGTGCTGGAGCGCTCAAACGCCGCTGCCTGGTGGCGATGTTCCACCCGAACGGTTCGAGTCGGAGGTCGAAGCCGCGCGGGAGCGCTGGAAGTTCTTGACCTCCGATCAGGCGTTGCGCCTGGTTTCGGCCTATGGCTCGCGGCTTCATCAGGTGCTCGGCGAGGCCCGAGAAAAGGCCGATCTCGGCCAAAGTTTTGGGCCGGACCTGACGGAAGCCGAAGTGCGCCATCTCATGACAAGAGAATGGGCGCGCTTTCCAGACGACATTCTCTGGCGGCGCACGAAGCTCGGCCTCACCATTGCCCAAGACGATCGCGAACGCCTGGCGGTTTTCATGGCGACGGTGGCGCACCGGGTCGATTCTCCGACCGCTGTCCACAGTGCTGCGGTTGAGCCGGGACCGCAGCGGGGTTAGCTTGCCCTTTCCACGGGGTGGGCTGGCAGCATGACCGAAGATACCGCGAAGACCGCGAGCGAGGCGGATTCGCCGCAATCCATTCCGCAGCCGGCCTCCGGCACGCCGCTCCTGCGCATCGATGCCGTGGTCAAGACGTTTGGCCAATTTCGCGCGGTCGATGTCCTGTCGCTCGACATTCATGCCGGCGAATTCTTCGCGCTGCTTGGCCCGAGCGGCTGCGGCAAGACCACGCTGCTCCGCATGCTGGCCGGCTTCGAGGCGCCCGATGCCGGCCGTATCCTGCTCGACGGCAAGGACATCGCGCAGATCCCGCCGCATCAGCGCCCGGTCAACATGATGTTCCAGAACTATGCGCTATTTCCTCATTTGAACGTGCGGGACAACATCGCGTTCGGATTGAAGCGCGCCGGCATGGCGTCTGCCGACATCAATGCACGCGTCAACGAAATGGTTGC
>DATHPL010000571.1:0-4321 GCA_035483915.1 Bradyrhizobium sp. | reverse complement strand
CCGGCTGGTCAGGATCATCAGCGCCAGCATGAAGGCTGCGGTGATCGCCAGCCCGCCCCAGGCGGCGCGCGAAAAGGCAAGCAGGATTGCAAGCGCCACGAGGCCGAACGCAATCCCGTTGCGGCATGCCTTTGCAAAATGGTCGGAGACGACGCTTTGTAGGGCAAACAAGGCCGGCAGGATCAGGAACGCGCCCAGCACGTTCGGATCTTTGAAAGTGCCGCGCGCGCGCCCGTACAGTGTGAGTAGGTCGTATCCGCCCGGCACCAGATTAAGGTAGCCCGCAATGCCAGACACGGCGGCAACAACCGCGCCGACGACCAATCCGCTGCGAAGCGTGTCGAGCCGAGCTGTCGTATCCTCCGATACGACCATGGCGAAGAACATCACGGTGACCGCCATGTACCAGGACGTGGCAATCCAGTTGGCGACTTCGGGTTTGTCGTAGAATGGAATGGCGCTGATGCTGTAGCCGAGGTTGATCAGGGTGAGCAGTAGCAACAGCGGTACGAGCACGAGCCGCATCCGTAAGCCCGTGGCGCAGAACAGCACGGCGGCGCCGAGCGTCATGATCTCGTAGGGGCTCGGTTCGATAAATACGATGGCGCCGCTGGCCGCGACCAGCCACACCAGCAGGCGCTGGACGGCCAAAAGACGCGGCGATGCCGTTATTGCCGCAGTCGGCCCGGCGATCGCCGTGTACGCCATCGACATTTCAAATACTCAAACTCACGCTACATGCGCCTGACGCCAGGCGCGGCATCAATAGGCGTTTTCGTTTTTCGTCATTAGAGCGAGCGGCGTCTTGAGGAGAATGTAGAGGTCGAAAAGCACCGACCAGTTCTCGATGTAATAGAGGTCGAACTCGACGCGCTTCTGAATTTTTTCCTCGTTGTCGATTTCGCCGCGCCAGCCGTTGATCTGCGCCCAGCCGGTGATGCCGGGCTTGACGCGATGACGCGCGAAATAGCCGTCGACGGCCTCGTCGAACAACTGGTTCTGCAGCTTGCCCTGCACCGCGTGCGGACGGGGGCCGACCAGCGAAAGATTGCTCTTGAACACCACGTTGAACAGCTGCGGCAACTCGTCGAGGCTGGTTTTGCGAATGAAGCGGCCGACGCGGGTGACACGGCTGTCGTTCTTGGTCACGACCTTGGCGGCCATCGGGTCGGCCTGATCGTGATAGAGCGAGCGAAACTTGAAGACGTCGATGCGCTCGTTGTTGAAGCCGAAGCGTTTCTGGCGAAACAGCACCGGCCCCGGGCTGTCGAGGTTGACGGCGAGTGCAACCAGCGCCATCACGGGCGCAGCCAAAAGCAGCACGATGGTGCCGACGAGGTGGTCGAATAGCCACTTCATCACCAGATCCCAGTCGGTGATCGGCGCCTCAAACACGTCAAGCGTCGGCACCTTGCCGAGATAGGAATAGGAGCGGGGGCGGAAGCGGAGCTTGTTGGTATGCGCCGACAGGCGGATGTCGACCGGCAGCACCCACAGTTTCTTCAGCATTTCGAGAATGCGCGTTTCGGCTGAAATGGGAAGCGCGAACAGCACGAGGTCGATGCGGGTACGCCGAGCGAATTCGACGATATCGTCGACCTTGCCGAGCTTGGATTTTCCGGCACAGGTCTCCAGCGCGCGACTGTCGTTGCGATCGTCGAATACGCCGAGGATGTCGATATCGGAATCGGTCTGCTCGTCCAGAGCTTCGATCAGTTTCTCGCCGCTTTCGTCGGAGCCGACGACGATGGTACGTCGATCGAGCCGGCCCTGGCGGGCCCAATACCGGACCAGCGCGCGCAGCGCGAGGCGCGAGGCGATCAGGGTGGCAAGACCGATGAAGAAGAATGCGGAAAGCCAAAGCCGGGATACCTCGTTGCCGAGCTTGGCGAAGAACGAGACGCCGATGAACAGCAGAAAGACAAACGCCCATGACGAGATCATGCGCGTCATCTGGCGAAGCTGGCCGCGGAAAATCTGAACGTCGTAGATGTCGGCAGCCTGGAAGCAGATCACGGCGGCGAGCGTCATCATCAGGATCGCGGCGATATATTCCCAGTGAAAGCCGGCGAGCGGGGCCACATAGCCCAGATAGAGCGCAATCCCGATCACGCTCAGCAGGGCAAAGTCAGCGAGGCGCACGACGCCTGCGATCACGATCGGCGAGTACGCCCGACGGACCTTTTGACTGGCGACGACAAGGGCTGCTCGCGAAAGCCTCCGACGCCGTTCGACCGGGGCCCCAGCGGCAGCCGTCGCTGAGGCCGCGGCTGCGGCGTCCAACATCGAGCGTGCATTTACCGGTTCCACTGTCTTCCGATCCGTTCTGGCCGCATGCATATAGGCAGGCGCGCGAAGCGGCCTATCCTGAAGCCTTCGGCTTAGATGAGAAATCGGAAGAAACGGTTATCGGCGTAAGGGATGGTTAACGTCTGGCAAAGGCCTCGCCGTAGCTGGCGAGAACGCCTTCGACCATCGCTTTTTGCGAGAAGTGCATGAAGATTCGTTCGCGAAGCGTTTTGGCGCGGGCAGCCGTGCCGGCCGGATCCTTCAGCGCGGTCTCGATCGCGTTTGCCATGGCGCCGGCGGAGTTTGGCGCAAACAACGCGTCCGTATGGGAACCGAAAATTTCGGGAATGCCGCCGACATTGGCCGCGATCATCGGAATGCCGGCCGCAGCGGCTTCGATCACGACGTAAGGCATTGAATCGCCGCGCGAGGGAACGACGAGGAGTTTGCCTTTCGAAAATCCGAACCGCGCTTTGACGTGGCCAACGAAGCGCACCGCTTCGGTCAGCCCGCTGGTTTCGACCTTGGCTTTCAGGGAGCCAAGTTCTTCGCCGTCACCGCCAAGCGTCAGCGTCACCGGTCTGCCGTCGGAGCGCAGCCGCGCCACGGCGTCGATCAGAAGGTCTGCACCCTTGATGTGCCTGAATTCGCCGACGTAAGCGAGGTCAGAGGCGTCGGGCGCCTGTTCCACGGGATCGAACTCGGCTGCGGTCACGCCGTTGAAAACGCAGCGCACCAATCCCGTCGTCGGCACACCGATGGTCCGCTGGTAGGTGTCGCGGGCGAACGCGCTCTCGAACAGAAAGAGCTCGGTATTGTTCATCAGCGCACGTTCCATTCGGCTGTAGAAGGCGCCCCGCCACGTGTTGAGCGGATAGTGCAGTGAACCGCCGTGCGGGGTGTACACGCGAATGAAGCGCTTCGACCGGCCCCGCATGCGGATGAAAGCGCCGGCCTTGGCGCCATGTCCATGCACGACGTCGGGCTTCAGGTGCGAGATCAGGTACATGAAGCGCGCCCATACCAGGAAGTCGGTGGGGTGAGGCTCACGGTGGATTGCCAGGCGCCGCACGCCGAGCTTCAGCCGTGGCGCAATCTCGGCAAGTGCTGCGCTGGCGCGTTCGCCGCCGGTCAGGCTGTCGGCGATGATGCCGACATGGTGGCCGGCGTTGACCTGTCCATTGGCGAGATCGAGGATGTGGCGGAAGATTCCGCCGACGGGCGCGCGCACCGCGTGGATAATGCGAAGAGGCCGGTCTGATGTCTCGGACATGCGTCAGAACCAGCGTTCGCTGACGAGGACGGTATCGCCGGGGCTGATGGGGGTGCCGAGCGGAACGACGACGCGGTCGGCGTTATGGGTCAACGTGACGCTGTCGCGCTTGGCGCGGGGCGAAAAGCCGCCGGCGATCGCGACCGCGCTTTCGACGCTCATATTGGGCACGTAGGGATATTGGCCGGGAGCGGCGACCTCGCCGAGGATGAAGAACGGACGATAGGTTTCGACCTCGACCGCCACCGAAGGCTCGCGGATATAGCCGTTGCGTAGTTTGGCGGCGATCTCGGCGGCCAGGCCCGCCGGAGTGCGCCCGCGCGCGGCGACCGCGCCGATCAAGGGCATGGTGATCGCGCCGCCGGCATCGATCGCATAGGTGTTGGTAAGACCTTCCTGGCCAAAGACGACGACGCGCAGCTTGTCGCCGGCGTCGAGGTGGTAGGGCGCATCGTGTCGGGAGGCCACGGGTGCAGCGGCATAGGCGTTTTCAACCGGCGCGTAAGTGCCGCGCGGCGAAGCCTCGAAGCTTGCAGGAAGCGCGCTGATCGCACCGCCGGAATCGGCTGAGGCTACCGGTGAGGGGGAATAATAAGAAGGCTGGCCATAGGCCATGGCGTCGAGGTCGCTGCGCGGTGCCGTCGCGACTGGATAGGTCGTCTGCATGCAGCCCGCAAGCGCAAGCGCGGCCATGAGACAGGCTATTTGGGCGCGAACGCCTCGCATCGGGGGAGCCTACGGTGAATTCTTGATTCCGAT
>DATHPL010000570.1:0-8023 GCA_035483915.1 Bradyrhizobium sp. | reverse complement strand
AGCCGCTTGTAGCACCACGGGCTCATCAGCCCGGAGAGACGCCGGCGCGGAATGCCGTATTTCTCCTCGATCATCGGCCCGAGTTGCTCGGGATCGAACAGGCCGAGCGGCGACTCGAACACCGGCGAGAGTTCATCGCCGGCCTTGAGCACATAGATCGGGTGAACTTCCATCAGCGCCTTCAGCCGCTCGGCGAGCGAGGACTTGCCGCCGCCGACCGGGCCCAGCAGATAGAGAATCTGTTTGCGCTCTTCGAGACCCTGCGCCGCGTGCCGGAAGAAACCGACGATGCGCTCGATGGTTTCTTCCATGCCGTGGAAGCCGGCGAAGGCCGGATAGACGCGCATCGTGCGATTCAAAAAAATACGGCCAAGGCGTGGGTCCCTGGCCGTGTCGATCATCTGTGGCTCACCGATCGCCGCTAGTAGTCGTTCCGCCGAATTGGCATATCGCATCGGGTCCCCTCGACACGACTCTAGATATTCGGCCATCGACATGTCAGTTTCGCTTCGCGCTTCGAACGATCTGGCGAATGCATTGAACAAAGAGTCGTTATACATTGATCCCGCTCCTCATCTGGTTTGCTGCAACGCTTAAAACGCGCGTCATAACCACGTCGTCAAACGCTGCCTTGTACCGGCCCCTCGAATCAGTCTCCAAACTGTCCTCCATTGGACACGCGACCGACTTGATCAGGCAATGCAATACTTGTGCTAGATGATCCGCCATTGTCGAAAATTACTTTATTCTTAGGCGATGTAGCTATCTCGCCACATCCGGGCCTCTACTGGCGCGCTGTAGACGCGCGTTAATCTTTTGTTAAGATATGCTTCCCTGGGCGGCTTTGAAGGGCCTATTTTACGCTTCGAGGTTGGCGTAAGCGGGGTGCGACGTTCACAAGCGCGGCATTGACGCGACCCAGTGACGCAACAGATGGAACCAACGCGCTGAACGTCAAGTTAGGTGCGCGCTTGAGCAGCGTACTTCGCTTTCGCACGGCGGCATTGTCGCAAGCGGCTCGGCTGGACATCGGCGACGCCGATCATCCGTCAGAAACAATCCAGCGACGACCCGAGATCCGGACTCTCCAGGCCCGATTTTTTGCCCGATTTTTTCGACGGCGATTCTCAGCCGCTAGGATTCTTCGAATCCTGATCTCGGCGCATTTCGGAATGGTCGCCTCGCCGGCCATCCCTCGGCCTGATCCTCCGCGTAATCCTGGGGCCTAATTCTCGGCCTAATTCTTGGGCCGCATCTGCGCTCTATTCGATCACCCGGTCAGGACGGCCACCGGACGCCACCTTAGCTTGCCTGCCGGCCTCCTTGCTCGCCTGCCCGCCTCTCGCGGTGCAATCCTGGGGGCATGCGGCCTCTCGCCTTACTTCTTCCCGGCCCCTTCTTGGCCTCGTCTTACCCCCGCGCGTTCGACCAGAGGATGAGAAAGCCGCCCGCCTTTGGCCGGCTATTTCGGGGTATAAGTTGCTCCTTACCACTCAGCCCGGTAGTAACGGCCCATGCGGCGGCCCGTGATTTCAAGGGCAGGCTGAAGAGACGGCAATAACCGGCAAATTATTTCGGCTCAAGGACAAGGCCATGACTCCAGTTGCAGACCTGTCGACGATTCTTAATCGTATTCTCGACACCGCCGCCGACAACTTGCGGGTCGCCAAGATCCTGATCCAGCTCGGGCTCGATCCCGACAACATCACGTATGACGCGATCTTCAACCGCCTGCTTGAGATTTTCCTCCACAATATCACGCTCGCCAACCTGCTCGCACTGATCGGCGCGATTTTCTTTGTCGCCACCTTGCTCACGCAGACCATGGTCCCCTTGCGGGTTGCCAATATGATCGGCTGCGCGTTCTTCGCCGCTTTCGGAGCGCTCACCGGAACCATCACGACGTTCCTGCTCTATCTCCTCATGGTGCCAATCAACGCCTGGCGGCTGCGCCAGATGCTTCAGCTCGTGAAGATGGCGCGTAGCGCCACACAAGGCGACACCTCGATGGAGTGGCTGAAGCCGTTCATGACCGAGCGCCAATATAAAAAGGGCGACGTGCTGTTCAAAAAGGAGGATAATGCCGACGAGATGTTTCTCACGGTGACCGGAAAATTCCTGGTCAACGAGATCAATGTAGAACTGCCGCCGGGGCGGCTGATGGGCGAACTCGGATTCCTGTCGCCCGACAACAAGCGCACGGCGACGGTGAGTTGTCTGGAAGACGGCCATGTGCTGACCATCACTTATGAGAAGCTGCTCGAGATCTATTTCCAGAATCCGCAGTTCGGCTATTACTTCCTGGTGCTCACCAGCCAGCGCCTGCTGGAAAATATCGCGCGGCTCGAGGGCATCATCGCGCAGAACAAGCTCGCGCAACCGGCGCCGAATTGAGCGGCGCTCATGCGCAAGCTGCAAAGTACCGAGCCGCTAGCCGTCGAGCTCACGGCGATCGTCAAGGCAGGCGAGCTTGACCGACTCCGCGAGTTGCTCGCATCCGACCCCGGAATTGCCTCCTGCGTGATCGAGGATCCGAAAGGCGGCGGGCGGACGCCGTTACACTTGTTTGCGGACTGGCCGGGTCACAACATCAATGCTGCCGCCATCGTGCAGACACTCGCCTCGGCGGGCGCAAATCTCGATGCACCGGCGGTCGCGATGTGGCACCGGGAAACGCCGCTCCATTGGGCGGCGAGCAATGACGATGTCATGCTGGTTGATGCACTGCTCGACGCCGGCGCCGATATCGAGCACGAGGGCTCTTCGATCGACGGCGGCTCGCCATTGTCGTCGGCTGTCGGCTACGGGCAATGGGAGGCGGCGCGACGGCTGGTGGAGCGCGGTGCGCGAACACTTCTGTGGCACGAAGCCGCGCTTGGAATGCTGCCCGCGATGATGCGCCGGTTCGAGGCCGATCCGATACCGCAAGCCGAAACGCTTTCGGGACCGTTTTGGAATGCCTGCCACGGCGGGCAACTCGCGGCCGCGCAATATTTGCTGGAACGCGGTGCCGACCTCAACTGGCCTGCTCCGTGGTCGGGACAAACGCCGCTCGATATCGCCGAGCATGTGGGACAAAGCGACGCCGTGACATGGCTTCTCGAAAAAGGTGCGATCCACGGCAAGAAGAGCGGCTGACCGGGCTGGCTAACGCGATATATTCAGCAAGAAACCTGCAAAGACATTGGGAGGCAACATGAAGGGATGGCGAGCACGCATTGGATTTCTGGTGCCACCGGGCAATCCAACCGTCGAACCGGAAATGATGGAGCTCGCGCCATCGGGCGTATCGCTGCATTTCACCCGCATGAACGCGGAAGGCCCAGCCGGAACGCACACCGGCCAGGAAGAGCGCAATCGGAGCCAGGTCGCGAGCGTGCCTGATGGCGTCAAGCTGCTCTCGATGGTGTCGCCACAGGTGATCGTGATGGCGCATACGGCGACGAGCTACACGCTCGGACAAGGCCTCGAGGCCACGCTTGTCGAACAGATGGAAGCGCTGAGCGGCGCGCGCTTCATCACCGCGTTCGGCAGCGTGCTGGAAGCCCTTGCACATCTCGGCGCGCGGCGCATCGCCTACGCGACGCCCTATTCCGCCGAGATGACGGCGCGCGGCAGGCAGCACATCGAAAAATACGGGCTTGAAGTCGTCAGTTCCGGCCATCTGTCGAACGTCCGCAATATCTACGAAGAGACCAGCGAGAGAGCCTATGCGATCGCCCGTCAGGTCGATCATCCCGACGCGGACGTGATTTTCCTAAGCGGCGTCGGAATGCCGACGCTCGATGCATTGAAGCCGCTGGAGGAAGATACCGGCAAGCCTGTGATCTCGGCGGCATCGGCCATGATGTGGCATGCCTTGCGAACCGCAGGCGTCCATTGCCGCATCGAAGGCTACGGCCAATTGCTCGAAGGCAACGCGAGATAGGTTTTCAGGGCTCTGAAATATCCTGCCCGATCCGCCACAGCACGCCGGTCGGATCGACAAGCGTGAAATCGCGAATGCCCCAGGGCCGGTCTTCCGGTAGCCCTGCCGCGACGTTGTATTTGGACGCGATTCCCTTGGCCTCGACATGACGCCACCAGGCGTCCACGTCCGTGACCAGCAGATGCATCATGAAGTTGTCCGCGTGCTCCCGCACGTAGAAACCCTGCAGCAGGAACGAACAATTCCCGTGATGCAGGTACGCCATGTTCTCGCTCGACCATGCGAGCTCGAAGCCCAGATCCTGGTAAAACTGCTTGGAAAGCGCAAAGTCGCGCGCCGGCACGAAGGCCTTGATTTCCACCGTTTCCAACCCGCTCACGATCAGGCCTCCGCCAAGTCTCCGCTGACCGGCACTTTAGCCGCCGCGTGTGACAACAATTGGCCGGTTGTGCCGACGAGTCGGTCTTCGGGTAAAGAGAATTTTCACTAATTTGCTATCGGATCAAAACGACCGGCCGCCAGACGGGGCCGCGATGCGAACACGGTCAAGTCAGCGCGGGCCGTTGTTCTCGATGCAACCAATACTGATCCCTTTACGGAGGGTGCAATGATGTATTTTGTAACCGGCGTGCTGGCCGTCCTGTCCGGCCTGTTTTACGCCGCGGGCAACAACGAGATCGGCTCGCTGGGCGTGACCGTGTGTCAATATGGCAGCGTGTTCTGCAACAGCCCGCACTACGTATTTGTCGGCGCCATCCTTGCCGGGCTGTGGGCCACCTTCGTCAGCATCAGCTGAAGTCGCCTAGATCGGATTTAGAATTTAATTCGGTTCAGGATTTGGCGGCTCGGCCTGTTTCGGCACCATGGGCTCTGGCTCAAGCTCGGGCTTGGGCGCGGTCGGCACCACGTCAGCACCGGCAGCTCGCGCAGCCTCACCGGTCGTATGAAAATAGGCGACGTGCGCGGATTGGGCTTGCGGACGCGTCCACGGACCGTGATCGACCAGCAGCATCGCCACTATCCCGAAGACGGCAACCGCCAGCGCGATCCAAACAGGCCGCACGCCATCCTGCTTCGCATGATCGGAAGTCATCGAGCACCTCGTCGAACGTTTCCTTTTGGGTCAATGATGCGCGGCGGCGAATGTTCCGCGTGGTTTCGCGGCCGATCGCGGCCAATTGAGGGAACAAATTTCGGAAAGCCGCAACCTACATCGCATTCGTCGGCGTCGGCGAGGCGCCGCCATTTCGTTGCGTGTGCTCAAACCAAAAACCACCAGCGTCGCGGTTCAGTTACGGCGAATTTGGCGATCATCTTTAAGTTGTCCGAAACCCGAAGGCGATAGAAAACAGCATGTCCTGGATTCCGTTCTTCGTCGCTTTCGCTGCGTTGCTTTGCGTATTCTTAAAACGAGCACGCGACCGCGCTGGCGTGAAAGTTTTCTCTACAGCCAATATTCCGCTCAAGGTGCGCCTTCGCTGGGCCGGCATTGGCGCTATGGCTTTGCTGGCAGCGTTCAACATTTTGATATGTTATCTCCACCACGTTCCAATACCCACGGTGTTTTGGGTCTTCCTTCTTGCGTTTTCGGTGGCAACCGCAATGATTTTCCGCGCCTTGATGCGGCAATCCGAGTCGATCGGATGAGAACGAAGCTCGTTCTTTAGCTTTGATGGTGCCGGCTGGCCGCGGCGCTGCAAGTTCAGATGACCTACATCGCGTTCGTCGGCGTCGGGCGATCGGTGATCTGCTGGCCGAACAGGCTTGCGATCAATTCCACCACGCTGCGCGCGGTGCGGCCGCGATCGTCGAGGAACGGATTGAGTTCGACGATATCGAGCGAGTGCACGATGCGGGAATCGTGCAACAACTCCATGATCAGATGCGCCTCGCGATAGGTCGCCCCGCCCGGCACCATGGTGCCGACGCCGGGCGCCACTTCGGGATCGAGGAAATCGACGTCGAAGCTCAGATGCAGCACGCCATCGACGGCCTTCACTTTGTCGATGACGCGGCGGATCAGGACGCTGACGCCGAACTCGTCGATCTTGCGCATGTCGGCGACGCTGATGCGGCGAAGCTTCACCAGGTCCTTTTCGAGCTTGTCGATCGAACGGGTGCCGAACAGCTCCAGCCTCGAGGAATCGATCGGGGCGCGCGGCTCGTTCCCCAACAGCCCATCGAGCCCCTCCTCGCCGCACAGGAACGCCGCCGACATGCCGTGCATGTTGCCGGTGATGGTCGTCACCGGCGTGTTGTAGTCGGCGTGGGCGTCGAGCCACATAACGAAGAGTTCACGCCCCTGTTCGCGGCAATGCCGCGCCACGCCGTTGATCGAACCCATCGAGAGCGAGTGATCGCCGCCGAGAAAGATCGGAATCGCGCCGGTTTTCGCCAATTCATAGGCGCGCGCGCTGATGGTGCGGATCCAGCGCTGAATCTCGCGGTAGTGCTTGGTGTTTTCGGGCGGAGTGTCCATAAGCGGCGCGACGCCGCCGACCGTCAGGTCGCCGTGGTCTTCCACTGTAAAATCGAGTTCCTCGAGCACAGTCAGAAGACCCGCGGTGCGAAGCGCCGCCGGCCCCATCAGCGTGCCGCGTTGCGAGGCCCCGATCTCGATCGGCGCGCCGAGCACGGCGATCTTTTTTGCTGGCTCTGAAGCGTTCACGGCTGGAAACCTTTCACGATGTCAAATAACGAAGCGAGCTTACCCGCAAGCTTCCGATTCTGATATTCAGGCGAGGGTAGAATCGAGGCGAGCGAGCCGCCGGCTGCAACTACTTCCGGATGTAAATAAATCGTCAACAATCGCTTTGGCAGCTTGATCATTTCCGGGGGGAAGTGGAAAAGGACCGGGCGCTTTAACGGGCTGAATCGAAAAGCAGGGATTTCGACGTTCTGGGACTTGAGGGGATGGACGAGGAACACCGGATCGCAAACAGGCATCGCGTGTTGAAAGGCGGCCGCATTCATTTCGGCGGCGGCACGATCGATTGCACAATCAGAAACGTTTCCGAGACCGGCGCGGCGCTCGATGTCGCGAGCCAGCTCGGAATCCCGACCGAGTTCACGCTCGAGGCCGATGGTGCTCACCGTCCCTGCCGCGTGGTCTGGCGCAAGGAAAAGCGCATCGGCGTCACCTTTGACAAGGAAACAAGCGGGGACTGAGTCCGGCGGGAGAAGACGCCTCGCGAAATCAGCGAATCAGCCGATAGTGCGGCTCCTGAAACTCGCAAGCTCCGAATCCGTGACCAAACCGCAAGCCAAACCGTCCGCCACGCACCCTTCCCGGCATCCCTGGGCGCCCCGCCTCGCACAGGAAACGCGGTTGCGCGAGCTCGACGCGCAGTTGGCATTGCCTCTCAATAGAGAAGCGCAGCTTCCGGTCGAGATCGAGCGCGCGGCGCTGCTCGGCGCGCTCGATCGCCAGGGCGAGGCGCAGGCAGCCTTCATCGATATTCTGCGCCGGCACCCGACCCATTTCAGCGCGCTCAACGAATTCGGCACGCTGCTCGCGGCGCACGGATCCATCGACGCCGCCTGCCGCGTCTATGCCGAAGCGATCCTGCATCACCCCGACAATCCGATGGCACATGTGAACCTCGGCAACCTCCTGCTCCGCGCCAACCGCCATGGCGAAGCACGTACGCATTACGAGGCGGCGCTCAAGGCCGATCCCGACCACGCCGCCGCCCACCAGGGCATGGGCGCGGTGCTATCAGACGAGGGGAACCGCGACGGCGCGCGTGAGCATTTCGCAAAAGGTTTTCGCGGGCATGCGGTCTCGACGCTGCCCTATCGCGGCAACGGACCGCCGATTCCGCTGTTGCAACTGGTGTCTTCCGGTGGCGGCAATATTCCGACCGCGCCGTTTCTCGACGACTGCGTGTTTCTGACATCAGTGGTCGTGGCGGATTATCTCGACCCCGCCACGCCCTTGCCGCCGCACCGGTTGATCTTCAATGCGATCGGCGACCCTGATTTGTGCGAGCCCGCACTTGAGGCGGCGATCCGCCTGACCGCGCATTCGAAGGTGCCCGTCATCAACGATCCCTCCGCGGTGATGCGCAGCGGGCGCATCGACAATGCGGCGCG
>DATHPL010000569.1:0-3872 GCA_035483915.1 Bradyrhizobium sp. | reverse complement strand
GATGTCGGCGGGCCGGCGGTCGCCCGAACCTTCCCGCGAATGCAGCAGCATGTTCTTGACGATCGAATCGGCGCGCTTGCCGTGTTGCACGACCTTGTCGAGGTTACCCTTGAGCATATTCGCGAGCTCGTCGATCTCCTCCCGGACCTTGCCGTCGAGCGGGGCCGATCCGAGCAGTTCGTTGAGCTCGTCGATCAATTCGCCCGACAGCGCCGAGAAATTATTGACGAAGTTGAGCGGGTTCTTGATCTCGTGCGCGATGCCGGCGGTGAGTTGGCCGAGCGAAGCAAGTTTTTCGGTCTGCACCAGCCGGTCCTGCGCGGTACGCAATTCGTCAAGCGAGAGCGAAAGCGCACGGGTGCGCTCCTGCACCTGCTCGAACAGACGCACATTCTCGATAGCGATCACCGCCTGGTCGGCGAAGGTCTCGACAAGCTCTATCTGACGCGGGGTGAAAGCCCGCACCACCTGTCTTGCCAGCATGAAGACGCCGACCGTTTCGCCTTCGCGCCTTAGCGGGACGCCGAGGTTGGTGCGGTAACCGCCCAGCCGCTGATACTCACGGGCAAGCGGGCTTCGCGTCTCGTCGGCGAGCACGTCGACCACCTGCAGCGCGCCGCCGGACTCCACCGCGCGAGTCGTCGTGCTGCCGCCGTCTGTGGGATAGGGGTTGGCCCTGGCAAAAGTCTCGAATTCGGCAGAAAAGCCGTGATTGGAGACCAGGCGATAATTATCCTCTTCGCGAAGAAAAATCACGCCCTTCTCGGCCTCGCAGAGTTTTGCCGCGGAAGCGAGCAGGGTTGCAAGCACCGAATCGAGATCGAACGCCGAGCGGCTGATGACCTTGAGTACGTCGGCGGTCGCAGTCTGCTGCTGCAGGGATTCGCTGAGATCGTCGGTACGCTCGCGCAGTTCGCCAAGCAGGCGGGCATTTTCAATGGCGATCACGGCCTGACTGGCGAAGCTCTTCACCAGATCGATCTGCTTGTCGGAAAACGCTTGAACGGTTTGCCGGAAAATCGCCAGCACACCGACGAGTTTATCTTCCTTCAACATCGGCACCAGCAGAACGGTTCTGGCGCCGCCGAGTTCGACGAGTTCCACGATCGGTGGAAATCCGGTCAGATAGGCGGGCTCCTGCCGGACATCGACGATATGAACGAGTTGCCGGGTTGCAATCACCCGCCCCAACGGATCGATCGGCGGCGGGTAGATGACCGGATTGCGTGAAAAGGCTTCTGCAAAGGCCGGCGGCAAATTGAATATCGAGGTACAACGGAAGCCGCCATCTTCCTCGAGAACAAACAAGTTGCCGAATTGGGCATCGCAAATACTGGTCGCGCTGGCCAGGATGGTCTGGAACACGGGATTGAGTTCACCGGGCGAGCGGCTGATGACCTGCAACACTTCCGAAGTCGCGGTCTGGTGCCGCAGCGACTCTCGCAGGTCTTCGGTGCGTGCCTGCACCTCATCGAACAACCGGACGTTTTCGATGGCAATCACCGCCTGGTCGGCGAATGTTTTCAACAGCTGGACATGATGTTCGATAAACGGGCCAGGCTCTTCCCGGGTCACGGCGATGACGCCGATGGGCTTGCGGTCACGCAATAACGGAACGAACAGCATGCTCCTGTATCCGCGCCGCCGCGCGAGCTTGCGCATGCCTTCGATCTCGAGTTCGGTATCAACCACCCGGTGAATCTCGCCACTGTTGATCGCATCGCCCCAGCTGAAGTTTGACAGCGGTGCGGGAAACATCGCCTTCAGGGCTGCATCGGCTTCCGGGCCGGTGGACGTAAAAGCCCTTAGATGCATGACGCCGTCCTCAAGACGGAACACCGTCGTCGACAGCGCATCGACCAGCCGCTTCGATCGCTCGGCAATTGCCTCGAACACGGGCTGCACGTTCGATGGTGAGCTTGCTATCACTTTCAGGATGTCGGCGGTGGCGGTCTGCCGCTCCAGCGCCTCATTGGTTTCGTTCAGCAGGTGCGCATTTTCGATGGCGATCACGGCCTGGCTGCCGAAGCTCGTCACCAGATCGATCTGCTTGTCGGAAAATGCGTGCACGGTCTGCCGGAAAATCGCGATCACGCCGACAAGGCCGTCTTCCTTCAACATGGGCACGAGCAGTAGCGTCCGGGCGCCGCCGAGTTCGACCAGTTCCACAATCGGCGGGAAGTTGGTGAGGTAGGCCGGCTCCTCTTTAACGTCAACGACGTGAACGAGTTGCCGGGTCTCGATCAGCCGTCCCAACGGGTCGATCGGCGGCGGGTAGATCACCGGATTGCGCAAGAAGGTCTCCGCGAACGCCGGCGGCAGATTGAACGTCGACGTGCAGCGAAAGCCGCCGCCCTCGTATAGAACCAACAGACCGAATTGGGCGTCACAGATACTGGTTGCGCTGGCCAGGATCGTCTGGAACACGGGGTCGAGTTCGCCGGGCGAACGGCTGATGACCTGCAACACTTCGGAAGTTGCGGTCTGATGCTGCAGCGATTCTTGCAAATCGGCCGTCTTCGTCTGCACCTCGTCGAACAGCCGCGTGTTCTCGATCGCGATCACGGCCTGGTCGGCGAAGGTTTGCACCAGATCGATCTGGCTTTTGGTGAACGGGCCGGGCTCGGGCCGCGTCAGCACCAGCACGCCTTCGACCTTATTATTCCTGAGCAACGGCACGCCCAGCGCCGCACGAATTTTGTTCAGGGAAGCCGCGGACATTTTCATGTCCGGGTCCTCAAGAATGTCAGGAATAACTTCGATCTTTCCCGATGCGATGACGCGTGAGGTGGCTGAACCGTGGCCTGCTCTCGCCGGATTCGCCGCCCAATATTTCAGGAATTCGGGCGTGGCGCTGGACGCGGCCTTCAGCGGAAAGACGTCACCTTCGCGCAGGAAGATCGAACCCCGGTTAGCACCACACAACTCGGTCGCGGACTTGATCAGCGTTTCGAGAACGGTTTGGAGATCGAAGGTCGAGCGGCTGATGACCTTGAGCACATCGGCAGTGGCGGTCTGCTGCGCAATCGACTCATCAAGCCTGCGCTGAAGATCAGCAGTGACCTGCTGGGGATCGCCGGCAACCTTATCCGTCACAATGAATATTCCAAATCATCAGGCGAGGCGCCGGGCGCCACTTCTATCACTCCTGATACATCAAAGCATGACGGCCCAGCCTCAGCTAGGGGTGGTCAGGCTACAAATAGAGCGAAATGTCCCCAGGTAACTGATGTCTCGATTAGCCCGCGGTCCCGTGTCTGGCCGCAGCCGCCGCCTTGCGCAGGCATTCGCGGCACAGGCAATCCTCGCCGTCGAGCGGCATCGGCAGCCGCACGTCTTCCTCGGCGCACCAACAGGGTCCGGACAGCGCGCAGATGAATTCCGTTCCGCATCGGGAACAGACGACGTTGCGAGACGGATACATTTCTAAACGATTTGTCATGAAGGGTACCGAAACTTCGCCGCGTTTTTCATATCCGGTTCATCGCTTACGGAGTGAAATACACCCGTAATATACGCGCTGTTTCGTCCGTTGACAGTGGGAAGAATTCGATGGCCCGCGATCCGCAAGCTGCCCTGTTGGCGCTCAATCGGTTTGGATTTGGTGCCCGCGGCGGCGCGTCGGGCGATCTGGCTGGCGCCGCCTCCGATCCACGCGGTTTCGTCAAGGCGGACCTCAACCGTCCGGGCAATGCCCGGCTCGAAATGCCCGGCTTGCAGCCGACGCCTGCTTTGGCGCAAGCCGTGTTCGCCTATCAGGCCGAGGTCAAGGCCGCGCGCGAGGCCGCTAAGGCCAATCCTGCGGCCGAGATGCCGGCGGCAGAAAAGCCGGCTGCGATGGAGGCGCCGGACAAGCCGCTCGAGAACAAGTC
>DATHPL010000568.1:0-5398 GCA_035483915.1 Bradyrhizobium sp. | reverse complement strand
TACGAAATCGCATCCGCCTTCGTTGAGCGGCCGCCATGCCTGCTCCGGCGGAATAGTCTTGATCACGTTGTAATAGTCCCAGGCATATTTGGATTCTTCCGGCTTCTTGACCTGGAACAAATACATGCTGTGAAGCTTCCGGCCGTCGGCACGGATTGTCCCTTTGCCAAAAAGCGGATCATCGGTCGGCAGTTGCTTCATCTTGTCGACGACGGCCTTGCCGTCGGTCGAAGTGCCATCCAGCGCATCGACCGCTCGCAGATAGTGCAGAGTCGCGCCGTAAACGCCGGCCTGCAAAGCGGTTGGATAGCGGTTGTTGCCGCGCGAAGCAAAGCGCCTGCTCCATGTGCGCGTCTCGTCATTGAGGTCCCAATAAAACGCCTCGGTAAATTGCAGGCCCTGAGCAATTTTCAAGCCCAGTGAATGAACGTCGCTGAGATAGAGCACCATCGCCACCACGCGCTGACCACCGGTGCCTATTCCGAACTCGACCGATTGCTTGATCGAGTTGATGGTATCGCCGCCGGCGTTGATCAGTGCGACGACTTGCGCTTTCGAGGCCTGCGCCTGCAGCAGAAATGACGAGAAGTCCTGGCTGTTGATCGGCGCACGCACGCCGCCGACCACCGTGCCGCCGGCCTTTTCGACCACGCGCCGAACGTCGCCCTCCATGGTATGGCCGAAAGCATAGTCAGCGGTCAGCGTGAACCAGGTCTTGCCGCCGGAGGCAAGCACGGCCGTCGCCGTGCCCGTCGACAGCGCATAGGTGTCGTAGGTCCAGTGAACGATATTCGGCGAACAGGACTTTCCGGTGAGGTCCGAAGACGAGGCGCCCGAAATCAGGAACACGCGATTCTTCTGCTGTACGACGCTGCGGGCGGCAAGCGCCACAGCCGAGTTCGGCGCGTCGATGACGGCGTCGACGCCAACAGTATCTATCCATTCGCGGGTGATATTGGCGGCGACATCCGCCTTGTTCAAATGATCCCCGCTGATCACCTCGATCGGCCGGTTCATCCTGTGCGGCGAGGCGAGGAAATCCTCGACCGCCATGTTCGCTGCCAGCACCGAGCCGGGACCGGTGGCATCGGCATAAAGGCTGGACATGTCCGTCAAGACGCCAAGTCTGAGCGGCGGCGCGGTCTGCTGCGCCGGCGCAGCACCCACACCCAGGATCAGAATTACAATTGCCGACAACAATCGGTAACGGCCGGAGATATTCATCTCGGTCATTTTCTCTTCCTCCCACTCTCGCCGCGGACCTGTTTTCGGCCGCTGACTTTTTTTGACGTTCACATCATCTCGAACGGCTCCCGGTGAAGCTTTATTCGCTCAGGCGCGGTACTGGGTCTTGCCGGTGCCGCGATAGAGCACGCGGACCTGCTCCTCTGTCACTGCCTTGTGGAAGGCGAGCGCCCCCGGCTCGAGATCGCTCTTTGGGACGTATTCGGGTTCAAAGTGACGGTAATCGTCCGTGCCGCGGACCAGCGTCGCCCAGTCCCTCTGGCCGACCGCCTGCTTCAGGTGTGTCGGGATATAACGGATCGCGAGCCCGATGCGACGATCTTCGGAGCGGTTCGGCTCCGAACCATGGAACAGCAACACGTGGTGAAGCGAAGCTTGGCCGGGTTTCAACTCGACAAAGACCGCATCCTTCTCATCGACCTTGACGGCGATCTCCTGGCCGCGCGTCAGGAGATTGTTGTTGTCGAAGGTATCTTCGTGCTCAACCTGCCTGAGATGGGTACTAGGGACGAATTTCATGCAGCCCGAGATTTTGTTGGCCGGCGACATCGCGACCCAGGCGGTCACGACATCGGAGGAGTTGAGCCCCCAATAGGTCGCATCCTGATGCCATGAGACAAAGCCGGGATCGCGCGCTTCCTTGATGAAGAAGCTGGTGTTCCAGCAAAGGATATTCGGGCCGATCACGTCCTCTACCGCATCCAATATTTTGGGGTGCCGGATCATGTCGTTGATCCAGGTGAAGAGCACGTGGCTGCGATGGCGCATCTCTCCCTTGATGGGACCGCCGGTCTGAGCCTCATACTTTTCGAGCTTGCCGCGGAATTCCGCGACCTCCGCTTCGCTTAGAACGTTGACCGGAAAATGATAGCCATGTTGGCGGTAGCCGGAGATCTCCCGATCGGTCAGCATTTTTGTCATTGGTTTCCTCCGCGGTATTTGCCGTCTTTTCGGCTTTGCTTGCGAGACAAGCCGCGACATTTGCAGGCGCCGAAGCGACCGGCCGCCCACGCCATTGGAATCATAATGGCTGCATAAGTCCACAGGAATGATGAGAGCGGACAGCCGAGTTCGATCGGCGAAAGGCCAAATTCGTCGGAAAACGCTTCACTCCCATGGGCCACGGCCTCCGACGCGATCACAAGCGCGGCCGCCGTCATCAGTTTCCGCGCGCGATCAAGCGTGAGGAACGCTTGACGAGCGGACGAAAGCAAAAGTAACCTGCCTCAAAGTGTCGACACAACGAGACCATGCGCTCGTTGGAAGCGACCGGTCTCGACCGCAGACGAGACACCAGGGAGGAAGAATGGCGCTAATGCTTTGGGATCAGGCGCATGGCGGCGTCCTGGCTCGCGGATTCGGCAAAATATCGGCCTTTCCATCGCTTTCCTCCATCAGTTGGCGCGTCAAATCGCGGCCTGCCGGCACACTCGCGGCCGATCGTCGCGGCGCACCGATGTCCTTCGACCTTCCGAGATGTCGAGCGACGAGTGTCGGCATTTTGTCACAGGGCTATCGAATACAGCGTGGGCTACCCCGGTGGCAGCGGTCCTCCGTTTTCACGGAAGGAAGCGCATGGACGCGTTGAGGTGGCATATCGTCGACTTCTTTCAGGCTCTGGTCGCCGGCCTACTCGTCGGAGGCACCTATGGCCTCATGTGCGTCGGCCTCGGCATCATCTTTGGCGTCATGCGCGTGGTGAATTTCGCGCAAGGCGACTTCATGATGCTCGGCATGTACGTCACCTATTATCTGGTGACGGGCTTCGGCATCCTCGCCTTTCTTGGTCCTTATGTCGGCCCGGTCGCGGGCGCCGCGCTGGCCGGACCGATCGTATTCGGCATCGGCTGGCTGCTGCACCGCTATTTGATCTCGCGTGTTACCGGCGCCCGCGCCGTCTCTGCCGAAGGCGAAGGCCATTACGCGCAGATCATCATGACGCTCGGCGTGGCGCTCGTTCTCTCCAACGGAGGCTTGATCCTGTTCGGCTCGGTGCCGCTGTCGGTGCGCACGCCGCTGTCGAGTGAGTCCTGGGAGATCGCCGATGTCTTCCTCAATCAGGGCCGCACCGTCGCCTTCGTCCTCGCCGTCATCGCCGCGCTCGGTCTCTACCTGTTCCTGACGCACTCGATCCTCGGCAGATCCCTGCGCGCCGCGGCCGATAATCCGATTGCGGCGGCCTATGTCGGCGTCAATGTCGATCGCTGCCATCGCCTTGCGTTTGCGCTCGGCGTCGGTGTTACCGCCATCGCCGGCGGACTGATTGCGAGCGCGCAATCGTTCCAGCCCTATATCGGCTTCGATTTCGTCATCGTCATGTATGCCGGCGTGGTGCTCGGCGGTATGGGCTCGATCCTCGGCGCCTTCTGGGGCGGCCTGACCATCGGCCTGGTGCAGCAGATGTCGACGCTGGTCCTGCCATATCAATTGCAAAATACCGCGATCTTCATCGTGTTTCTGCTGATCGTGTTCTTCAAGCCGCAGGGCATGTTCGGTCGCGTCTCGGAGCGCACCTGATGTATCGCGCCCCGATCAGCCGACAGTATGCGGCGATCCTGCTTTTTGCCGCCGCCTATCTCTGCCTCGGCTGGTTCGTGCGAAATTCCTATTATCAGCTGATGATGACGCTGGTGCTGATCTGGGCGACGGCCGGCGTCTCCTGGAACACCTTAAGCGGCTACAGCGGCATGATGTCGTTCGGTCACGCGGCCTTCTTCGGCCTCGGCGGCTATACGATGACCATCCTGTTTGTCACCTTCGGAATCACGCCCTGGATCGGCATTCCGCTTGGCATCGTTGTCGGCGTGATTGCCGGCATTGTCATCGGCGTACCGACGTTCCGCCTGCGTGGGCATTACTTCGCGCTGGCGATGCTCGCCTATCCGCTGGCCATGCTCTACGTCTTCGAGTGGGTCGGCTACCAGGAGGTGCCGATCCCGATGAAGCGGGAAGCGCCGCTCTTCTACGCCGAATTCAGCGATCCGCGGGCCTACATGGTGCTCGCCCTGATCCTTCTCGTGATCTGCATGATCGCGGCCCTGCACATCGAACGCTCGCGCTTCGGCATGTCGCTGATGGCGATCAAGCAGAACGAGCCGGCAGCGTCCGCTGCCGGCATCAATCCGATGCGATGGAAGATGCTGGCGATGATGATCAGCGCCGCGATGGGCGCGGCAGCCGGCGGCCTCTACGCCATGGTGCTTCTCGTGGTGACCCCACAGACCATGTTCGGCGCGCTTGTTTCCGCGCAGGCGCTCATTATGGCGCTGTTCGGCGGCGTCGGCGTATTTTGGGGCCCGGTGATCGGCGCCGCGATTCTGGTGCCGCTCGCCGAGATTCTGAATGCCAAGCTCGGCAACATCCTGCCCGGCATTCAGGGCGTCGTGTACGGCGTTGCTATTATCGTCATCACGCTCGTTGCGCCGGAAGGCATTTACTGGCGTTTGCGCGATTTTTTCACCGCGCGGAAACCCCCGCTCGGCAAGGCACCGATTTCCGTGTCGATCGCCGAGATGATCGGCGTCGATCCGAAAAGCTCCGCCGAACGCAAGCGCGCGGAAGGCGGCGAGGTTCTGCTCAGTCTCGACCGCGCGAGCCGCGCCTTTGGCGGCCTCAAGGCGGTCGACGGCGTCAAGCTGAACATCCGCGCCGGGACGATCCATGGCATCATCGGCCCGAACGGAGCCGGCAAGACGACCTTGTTCAACGTCATCAACGGCTTCCTCCGCGCCGACAGCGGTAGCATCAGCCTCGCCGGCACTGAGCTCGTGGGTTTGAGGCCACACGAAATCTGCCGGCTCGGCATCGGGCGAACCTTTCAGGTCATCCGCGCTTTCCCTCGCATGTCCGTGCTGGAGAATGTCGTGGTCGGCGCCTTCGTCGGCGCAAACAGTGATACGCAGGCCGAACGGCTGGCGATGGAGGCACTCGATCGGGTTGGCCTGGCGGACGGGCAGGCCCACGCCATCGCAGGCGGCCTCACGACCAAGCAGCTGCGCCTGATGGAGCTCGCGCGCGCGCTGGCGCCGCGCCCGAAGCTGCTGTTGCTCGACGAAACGCTCGCCGGCCTCGGCCACGACGCGCTCGACGACCTTCTGGCTATCCTGCGCCGCATCAACCGCGACGGCGTTACCATCGCCATTATTGAGCACAC
>DATHPL010000567.1:0-6213 GCA_035483915.1 Bradyrhizobium sp. | reverse complement strand
AGCAAACCTATTGGATCTAGTACCGCTTTATCGATCTGAAGTCCCTGATCGAACTCGCCGCTTGCGGTGCATGGACTTCAGATCGGCGGTACTAGTCTCCGAGCCGGCTATCGAAAGGCTAACGGGCTTCGATCGTGCCCATATGCCGTACCCACTCGACGAGATAGAGGGATACGGAAACCAAAGTAAAGACGGTCACCAGCGCCATCAGCACGGCATCATATGGCGTCGGGTTGAAGCCGAAACCAAGCGCGGCCAGGATCAAGGCCGCGAGCGCCACCTGCGCCGCCGTGTTGAGCTTGGAAACCATCAACGGTTTTATCTCGACCGGCTTGTCGAATAACCATGACACAATCACGGCCGAAACGATCATGATGTCGCGCGAGACGACGAGGATGACGATCCAGCGCGGCATGGCGCCCGAGATGCCCAGCGCCACATAGATCGAAACCAGAAGCGCCTTGTCGGCGAGCGGATCGAGCAGCGCGCCGAGCTCGCTCGCCATATTGAAGCGCTTGGCCAAAAACCCGTCGACGGCGTCACTGACGCCGGCGATGACGAAGACCGTGAACGCGATCTCCATCTGGTTGGAGGCGATCGCCCAGACGACGATGGGCACTAAAATGATGCGCCCCAACGTAATGATATTTGGAATACTCAACTCGGTCGTTTCCCGGCTACCGGCCTCATTCTCCAAAATTATCCCCCTTTGTGGGGCGAAGTGGCCGTTGTCTACATAGTACGCGCCCGCGACCATTGCACATAAGCCAAATCCGACGTAACCAGCCGGAATCATCTGGAAAAAGCCAAATCTGGAAAAGGCCATGGCCGAGCGCAGAAACGGGCTCACTTACGCGGATTCGGGCGTCGATATCGATGCGGGAAACCGCCTGGTCGATCTGATCAAGCCGATGGTTCGCGCCACGGCGCGCCCCGGCACCGAGGCCGAAATCGGCGGTTTCGGCGGATTGTTCGATTTGAAGGCCGCGGGCTTCAAAGACCCGGTTCTGGTCGCTGCGACCGACGGGGTCGGGACCAAGGTCAAGATCGCGATCGACACCGGGTTGCATGGCGGTATCGGGATCGACCTCGTCGCGATGTCGGTCAATGACCTCGTGGTGCAGGGCGCAGAACCGCTGTTCTTTCTCGACTACTTCGCCTGCGGCAAGCTGGATCCGGACGCGACCGCCTCGATCGTTGCCGGCATCGCCGAAGGCTGCCGCGAGTCCGGCTGTGCCTTGATCGGTGGCGAAACCGCCGAAATGCCCGGTCTCTACAAGGATGGCGATTACGATCTTGCGGGATTTGCGGTCGGTGCCGCCGAGCGGGGTACGCTATTGCCGCGTGCGGATATTCGCCCCGGCGATGCCGTGCTTGGCCTCGCTTCGTCCGGCGTTCATTCCAATGGCTTTTCCCTGGTACGAAGGATCGTCGAAGCCTCGGGTCTTGGTTTTGATGCGCCGGCGCCCTTTTCGCCGGTCATGACGCTCGGCGGCGCGCTGCTGGCCCCGACCAAGCTGTACGTCAAATCTTGCTTGCGCGCGATCCGTGAAACCGGCGCCGTCAAAGCGCTCGCCCATATCACCGGCGGTGGATTCACCGACAACATTCCCCGTGTGCTGCCGAAGCATCTGGGCGTCGGAATTGATCTCGCGCGTTTGCCGGTATTGTCGGTCTTCAAATGGCTGGCGGAACAGGGCAACGTCGCTGAGCTTGAGCTGTTGCGTACGTTCAATTGCGGGATCGGAATGATCGCGGTCGTCGAGGCCGATGCTGTCGAAGCTGTCAGCGGCATCCTCACCGATGCCGGCGAGGGCGTGACGGTGCTGGGCGAAGTAATCCCGGCGCAGGGCGAGCATCGCGTCGTCTATAACGGGCATCTCAACCTTTCATGGTGAAATCCGATCCACATGACGGGGCTCCAAGGCCGCGCGTGGCGATCCTGATTTCAGGGCGCGGCTCGAACATGGCCGCATTGATCAAGGCGGCAAAGGCTGAAGACTTTCCGGCCGAAATTGCAGTCGTGATTTCAAACCGGGCCGATGCGGCGGGCCTTGCATTAGCGGGCGCGGAAGGTATTTCGACGGTCACGATCGAAAGCAAGCCGTTTGGTAAAGATCGCTCCGCTTTTGAAGCCGCATTGCAGTCAGCGCTTGAAGCTCACCGGATCGAGCTGATTTGCCTGGGCGGTTTCATGCGGCTTTTCACCGCCGAATTCGTGCAAGCGTGGTATGGCAGGATGCTCAACATCCATCCCTCGCTGCTGCCGTCTTTCCCGGGCCTCGATCCCCACGGGCAGGCGCTGAACGCAGGCGTGAAAGTATCGGGGGCGACCGTCCATTTCGTGACGCCGGAAACCGATGCGGGACCGATCGTGATGCAAGGGGTGGTGCCGGTTCGCGACGACGACACGCCCGAGGAGCTATCGGCACGAATTCTTGAAATCGAGCACAAGATTTATCCGGCCGCCTTGCGTCTTTTGGCGAGTGGCAGGCTTCGTCTTGAAGGTGCGATCTGCAAGTTGAACGGGGACGCTGGCAGCACCGACACCCTGATATCGCCGCGGCCGACCAGCAAGGTATGATCAAAAACAAAATCCCCCGGCAGGGCCGGGGGTGCATCAGGATTGCTTGCGCGGATCGTGACGAGGCTTAGGAAACCTTTAGATTTTCGGCGGAAGTTTTTCCGCGATTCTCGACAAGGTCGTATTCGATAACCTGATTCTCGTTAAGGGTCGTGAGCCCAGCACGCTCGACGGCAGAGATATGGACGAAGACGTCCTTATCGCCGACCATCGGCTTGATGAACCCATAACCCTTCGTCGGGTTAAACCACTTGACGGTGCCTTTTTGCATCGCCTGTCTCCTGGTCTAGACGTAAAGAAGACGCGCCACGCGATCTGCGTGCCGCGCCACAAGCGGGCTTTCCGGATGTCTGCTGAATTTCCTGGTCGCGAAACGCACAGTCGATCGGCCTAATTCCGATTGTGACAGGGATTGCAACACGAAATTTGCGTGTTAGCAAGCTTATGGGGCGGCTTGGGAAAATCGCTGGACGGGCTCAGATTACCGTCGGGGAGCCTGTGGCAGGGCTACAACAAGGCTCGCCAATTGCCCGCAAGTTCGGGCCAGGAACGATTGACGCTGTTGCGGAACTGCGACCAAATCCTGCAATTGAATGCAATTTGATATTTCGGGCGGGAGCGCCCGCCTTTGGGAATGACGTGGATGGACGGGGCACGGCGGTCTTCGCGAGCGATGGAGACCGGAGGTGGCCGATGGCCCCGCAACACCTTTTTCGTGGCCGCAGCGCTGTTCCTGAGCCTTTCGGCGCAACAGGCTCACGCGCAAGTCTTCGTACCGCCACCACCTCCGCCGCCACCTCCGCCGAGCCCATCGATCCCCGCTTCCGATCTTTCTTCCGGTGCTGCGATCATGAATCTCGGCAGCAACTTCCTCGAGCGGCTGGGCGACCAGGCGAGCGGTGGGTTCGGTCGCGCGTCGCGGAGTAATCCGGGGGGCGGGGGCGCCTCAGAAGCCCTCGATGGTCCGAACTTCCGAACGTGGGGCGAGGCCTACGGGATTTCCAGCAAGACCGGCCCGCAAGCCAATTTCGTCGGCGATGATCGCACGACGACCGGCGGGGTGGCTGGCTTCGGCGCCCGAATCGCACCGGGTGTGAATGTCGGCTTCTCGATCGACCAGAGCCGAACCGGCATCGACGTGCCGCTGGCGATGCAGTCGGCGACCCTTGACCTGACCCAGCTTGGCTTCAACGCGTCGATCGACAAGGGACCGTGGACCTGGGCGGTGGCGCTGGTTCACGGTTTTGGAAAGATCAATTCCAGCCGCGATACCGGGCTCGGCATCGCCAGCGCGGGTTACAACGGGCAGATCGACGGCGCTCTGACTGAACTCAGCTACTACTGGACCATGGATCAGAGCCGGTTAGTGCCGAAAGCCGCGTTTGAATATGTTCATGCGTCGACCGGCTCTTTCCAGGAGATGGGCGGCCTCGATCCGGTTTCGGCCAGCGGTGCGACGCTTGAGCGTTCGCGAGCGCTGATTGGCGCCGAGATCGGCCACTACTGGATCGTGGATCAAAAGATCCTCGACCTCTCCGCGTACGGCAAGTTCGTCGATAATTTCGAACAAAACCTCAGTTCGGTCACCGTCAGCCTTGGTCCCGAAAGCATCATCGTTCAGGGTATCGGCGAAAGCAGATATGGCGCGGATGCCGGTGCCGCGCTTTCGCTGAGCCTGACCAATGTCGTGCGCGTCTATCTCAACTACGACGGCAAGTTTCGCGCCGCGCTGCAATCGCACCAAGCCACGGCCGGTGTTGAGGTGAGGTGGTAAGTGCTGCGGTGTTGCCGTTTTCGCACAGCAACCATACTTGACCGGGCAACGAAAACGGTTGAAAATAAAACAGCGTGCCCGTTAAAGTAGTTAGCGGGATCTGGGGCAACTTTCGATGCGGGGTTGGGTGACGAGCAGCGCCTGTTGGGCGGCTGGCCGTTGCGGCATGTGCAATGTCGCGTCAAATCGTGCCGATCTCCGGAAAACGAAATCAGCGCCGGCCCGCATTTATTTGGCAAGACGCTCGGCAAGTTCGATCAGGATGCGCCGATCGGCCGGATCCTTGATTTTTCGGAAGGCGACGACGAGCCGCAGCCCTTCGACAATATTCAGGTCGATTTCATTGTCGCGAAGCAGTTGCAGAAGCTTGTCCCCGGGGTGATCGGGATCGTCGATGTTCACCGTAGCTGCTCCGGAAGACGGTAAAAATGGCGGGTCCTAAAAATGATCTCGATGAATTGGCCGACATGATTTCGGCCGCGGTCGAGAAGGCACGCCAGCTGAACATGCACACCAGTGCTTATATTCTATCGATGGCTCTCGCGGAAGTATCGAAGGCCGCAAAAGCGGCTTCGAGCAAGCCTAATGGCGGTAAAACGTCGTAGTTTCGGCTACTCGTTTTAGTTAGTTCCGCTCCACTTTCACAACTTTGCCCTTTTCGATCGCCAGGGCCAGCCGGCCCTGCTTCAGCGCCAGCGCGGCTTCGCCGAACAATTCGCGGCGCCAACCGTGCAACGCGCCGACATCGGCATTGTCGTCGGCTGCGATCTGTTCGAGGTCGTCGACGGTTGCGATCACCTTGCTTGCGACGGCGTGACGTTCCGACGTCATGCGCAGCAGGACCTTGAGCAGTTCGACGATGGCCGCGCCGTTGGTGTTGCCGCGCGGCTTCTCGATTTTCGGAAGCGTCGCAACGTCACGCGCGAGGCCGCGCTGCACGGCGGCCACGATATCGGAGCCCCATTTCGACCGATCGAATCCTTTTGGCAGCGAGCGCAGATTGGCGAGTTTATCGAGGCTGGTCGGCGCGTGAGTAGCGACATCGCCGACGACGTCATCTTTCAGGATGCGGCCGCGCGGGACGTCGCGGCTTTGGGCTTCCTGCTCGCGCCACGCGGCGACTTCGATCAGCACCGCCAGTTCCTTGGGCTTGCGGACTCGTGTCTTCAGGCGTTCCCACGCGCGCTCAGGATGGAAGTCGTAGGTCCTCGGACTTGTCAGGACTTCCATTTCCTCACTGACCCAGTCGCTGCGGCCGCGCTTCTTGAGATCGGCATCGAGCGCTGCGAAAACGTCGCGCAGGTGGGTCACGTCGGCAAGCGCATAGTGCATCTGATCGTCCGTCAACGGCCGGCGCGACCAGTCGGTGAAGCGATGGGTCTTGTCCGGCCGGTGACCGGTGACGCGCTCGACAAGCTGGTCGTAAGCGATGGAGTCGCCGTAGCCGAGCGCCATGGCGGCGACCTGCGTATCGAAGATCGGGTGCGGCACGATCCCGGCACGGTGCCAGACAATCTCGATATCCTGGCGCGCGGCGTGAAAGACCTTGAGCACCTTTTCGTCAGCCATCAGCGCGAAGAAGGGCTTGAGGTCGATGCCTTCCGCGAGCGCATCGATCACCGCGGCTTCTTCCGCGCTCGCCATCTGCACCACGCACAGCAGCGGGTAATAGGTGGTCTCGCGAAGGAATTCAGTGTCGACGGTGATGACCCGATGTTTGGCGAGGCGATCACAAAAGGCGGTGAGTTCCGCAGTAGTGGTAATCAGATCCATGAACGGTCCATGACGCTTTCCCGAAGGGCGTTCGGCCGAAAGCGCTGATATGTCAAGGGCGTTGCGGCGAAATCGAGACCCG
>DATHPL010000566.1:0-4194 GCA_035483915.1 Bradyrhizobium sp. | reverse complement strand
CCGCCCCAGGCGCGCAGCATTTTGCCGCTGCCGTCAAATTCCATCACCGAGGGCGCGGCGCGGCAACAATCTGCGCCGAACCCGTTGGCCCGCACGAAGCCGAGGCCATTGACCGGCTGCCCCTTTGCGTCGGTGGCGCCTGCTATCGGACCATCGAGCCCCACTTCGTCGTCGTTGAGCGTGCGTGGCCGGTTGTAGACCCAGATATGGTCGTGATGGTCGACGTAGAGGCCGCCGATTTGCCCAAGCAGCCAGCTATGCGGCAATGGCTGCGGCCATGTCGGATCGACCATGAATTCGGGCGTCTTTCCCGACGTCGATCGGTCATAGACGCCGCTTTGCTTCTGCAACAGATCGAGGAGGGCGCCTTCCCTAAGCGGGCTCGCGTCGTCGGCCCTGGCTGGGGCGACAAGGAGGCCCAAAGACAGGCCAGCGACTACGAATGCGATTTTTGATGCGTTTCTCATCCCCGGACTCTTTTGTTCTGGTTATTTGGCAAGAATCCTTGCCGGGTTTGAGCTGGCTGTCAATTGAGACATCTTTTCCCGTCGATGGTGCACGGCACACTCGAGAGTTCGGCTATTCGCTTGCGCCAGACCGATATGCCATTTTCGGTCTTTCGAAAGACGCCGCGCCCTCTAAAGTCCGGCGCCGAAAGCATACCGACACCGAACGGAACATCAGACATGGACGCTCGTCACCACGCGCCGGCCGAAACACAGCCTTCCTGGCCGGAGGATATTTTCGAGATTTTGCAGCGCTTCGATGTCCGCCAGGTGGCTTACGTGCCGGATGCCGGACATTCGCAGCTGATCGAGCGGGTACTGGCTGAGCCTTCCATGCGGGCGGTGCCGCTGACGACGGAAGAGGAGGGCGTGGCGTTGCTCGCGGGCGCCTGGGTCGGCGGCGAGCGCGGGGTGCTTTTGATGCAGTCGAGCGGGGTCGGCAACTGCATCAACATGCTGTCACTCACGCACATCTTCCGCCTTCCATTCCTGACACTGGTGACGATGCGCGGCGAATGGGGCGAGTTCAATCCTTGGCAGGTGCCGATGGGCTCGACCACCCCGGGCGTGCTCGAACTGTCCGGCATCAAGGTCTTGCGGGCCTCGCATCCAGGCGAGGTTCGTGACGTGGTCGAGGCGGCGGCGGGACAGGCCTACAACGCCTGCACGCCGTCGGCCGTTTTGTTGTCGCAACGCCTGATCGGCGCAAAGGTCTTCGTGAAATGAGCAAGGCAAATCTTCTCGAACGCCGCAGTGTCGTTTCCGCACTGCTTCATGGCCGCAAGGATGCAATCGTGGTCGGCGGTCTCGGCGCCTCGACTTACGACATTGCCGCGGCCGGCGACCATGACCGCAACTTCTATCTCTGGGGCGCGATGGGCGGCGCGGTGATGATTGGATTGGGCGTTGCGCTGGCCCAGCCGAAGCTCCCGGTCGTCGTCATCACCGGAGACGGCGAGATGCTGATGGGAATAGGAAGCCTTGCAACTGTCGGGCTGCAACAGCCGAAAAATCTCACCATCATCGTGCTCGATAATGAGGTCTATGGCGAAACCGGCGGCCAGGCGAGCCACACCGGCACCAATACCGACCTTGTCGGCGTGGCCAAGGCCTGCGGCATCGCCGATGCACGAGCGATGGCGACCATGGCCGAGATCGAGGTATTCGCGAAATCGATGCAAGACGTTTCGAGCGGGCCGCGCTTTGCCAGTATCAAGATCGACAGCGCCAATCTGGAACGCGTCCTCGCCAGCCGCGACGGCACTTTTATTGTGAACCGGATTCGGGGTGCACTGGGTTTCGGCCCGATCTGAACCGCCCGCCGCCCGGACAACTCTAACCGCCACAACGGAAATTTTGCGCCGCAGCAAATTTTCTTGACTTGGGTTAAAGGTGAGTGCTTACTCACAAGATGAGCACCCTCCGCATGACCAGTGACTTGCGCCGGCAGCTGATTCTGGGCGCGGCGAAACGCTGTTTTGCTCGTCACGGCTTTGCCGGCACCACGACCAAGAGCGTGGCGGCGGCGGCCTCGATTTCCGAAGGGTTGCTGTTCAAGCATTTCCCGACCAAGTCGGCGCTTTATGCCGAAATCCTCGCCGAGGAATGCGCGGCCGATCCCGAACTGCATCGTCTGCTCGAACTCGAGCCGTCCACCGAAACGCTAGTGATTCTGATCCGGGAAATGGTCCGCCATTTCCAGGAGGTTCAGGCCATGCCCGATCAGCAGGAGGCCCAGCGCCTCCGCCTGATGTTGGCGAGCCACCTCGACGATGGCGAATTTGCCCGACTGATTTACGATAAAATCGGCGGGCTGATCGGTCATGTGTTCGATGCCTCGCTCAAACGCGCCATCGAGGCGGGCGACGCCAAACCGGTCGGGCGCGAGCCGATGAACCTGTTCTGGTTTGCCCATCACGCGGTGCTGATGGTAACCGTCACGCGCATGCCGACGACGCCGTGCCTTTCCTATGGCGAGGGTGCCGGTCCTGAACGACAGCTTTGCGAATTCATCCTCCGCGGCATCGGCCTGAACGAAGCCGCGATTACCCACTACCTCGACCGCGACCTGGCCTGGAACTCCGGGCAGCCGGCGATTGCAGAGAGCGCATGACCATGAATATTGTGACCGAAAGCCATATCTCGGGCCGGCCGATCGCCGAGAAGCCCGCTGCGCGCCCGGTTCGGCTGGTGCGCTGGTTCATCATTGTCGGATTGCTGCTGACGCTCCTGGTCGGCGCGCTGGTCGGCTTCAATGCCTTCCGCAATCACATGATCGCGCAGTTCTTCGCCAACAATAAGCCGCCGCCGTCCTCGGTGACGGTAGCCGAAGCGAAGTCAGAAATGATACCTAACCTGCTGACGGCGGTCGGCGATCTCGCCGCTGAGCATCAGGTGAATGTCACCTCCGATGTGTCCGGCCGCATCACCGACATCATGTTCACGGCCGGTGCCTCGGTAAAGGCAGGACAACCGCTGGTGCAGTTGTTCGATAGCCCCGAGCAGGGCGATCTGGCGAGCTTCAAGGCCCAGGCGACCGGCGCGGCGCTGGCGCTCGACCGCGCCAAGCAACTCGCGGCGCGTCAGTTCGGCCCGCAATCGACGGTCGACGCGGCGCAGGCAACCTATGACACGGCCATCGCGGGCATCGCCAAGACCGAAGCGCTAATTTCGCAGAAGCTCGTGCGCGCGCCGTTCGATGGTGAACTGGGCGTGCGCCGCATCGAGGTCGGTCAGTATCTCAGCGCCGGGACGCTGATCGTCACGCTGACCGATCTGTCGATGCTCTATGCCAACTTCACGGTGCCGGAGAAAACGAGTGCGGCGCTGAAGGTCGGTCATACCGTGCGCCTCACGGTCGATGCCTATCCCGGCCGGACCTTCGAGGGCAAGATCACGACGATCGAGCCGCAAATCGCAGCCGATACGCGCAACATCCGCGTGCAGGCTACGATCGCGAACCCCGACCGTATCCTCAAGCCCGGCATGTTCACGACCACGACGGTAGTGTTGCCGGACCGGCCGCCGGTCGTCACCGTGCCGGAAACCGCCGTCGACTACACGCTTTACGGCGATTCCGTCTTCCTCATCACCGAGAAGAAGGGCGATGACGGCAAAACGAGCCTGGTCGCGGTGCGTACCTTCGTGCGGACCGGTGACCGGGTCGAAGGCCGCGCCGAAATCCTCGAAGGGCTGAAGGCCGGCGATCGCGTGGTCGCGGTCGGTCAGCTCAAGCTGCAATCGGGAGCGGCGGTCGCGATCTCGACCGATCCAGCGCCGCCGATTCCGGCGAACCCGCCGCGCTACTGATCTCGCTGATCGCGCGCGCCCCGTAATTCAAGAGCCGGAGCTGGCCGATGGTCTGGACTGATCTTTTCATCAAGCGACCGGTGCTGTCCGTCGTCGTCAGCCTGCTGATCCTGCTGATCGGCCTGCGCGCGGCAACGGTGCTGCCGATCCGGCAATATCCGAAGCTGTCGAACACGGTGGTGAACGTCACCACCTCTTATCCGGGCGCCTCAGCCGATTTGATTCAAGGATTCATCACCACGCCGATCGAGCAGGCCGTCGCGTCCGCCGAAGGCGTCGACTACATGACCTCGTCGTCGGTGCTCGGCACCAGCACCATTCAGGTCTACATCAAGCTGAACTTCGACCCGAACCAGGCGCTGACCGAAGTGCTCGCCAA
>DATHPL010000565.1:0-2052 GCA_035483915.1 Bradyrhizobium sp. | reverse complement strand
AACCATTCAGGCGACAGCGACAGTACCGGCGCAATCGCCGGCGGGATATTGGGAACCCTGCACGGCATTGCCGAAGTTCCTGCGCCCTGGTTGAACCGCCTGGAACTCTGTACAGCGATCGAACGCATGGCGCTTGATATCGACGCCGTCGCGTCCGGCCGGATGACATCGCGCGAAGCGTGGAACGCCTATCCCGGATATTGAATGCATGGACAAGATCAAAGACACGAAATCCAGAAGGTATTGCGCTTGATGTCATCCCCGTCGATACGCAAGAAGCTCATCGAGGTCTCGATCCCCTTGGAGGCTATTAACAAGGAAGCATTGCGCCGCAAACAAAAGGCGCCGAAGGGCTATCCAACTGCAATTCACAAGTACTGGGCTCAGCGTCCAATTGCTCTGTGCCGAGCGGTGTCAATCGGCGCCCAAATTTGACCCCCGATCGGCGTCCAATTTTGACCCTCTTGAGCGACGAGTCCGGACGGTAGCGCTCGCGCCGTCGGAGCTGGTCAGGGTTGCGGAGACGGCGCGAGCGCGGGTTGTGGGGTGATCCTCTGTTCGGCTTTTGAAGCGCCAGCTGTCGTTTCCGGTTTCAATGATATCGCAGTGGTGAGTTAGGCGATCGAGTAGAGCGGTCGTCATCTTGGCGTCTGTAAAGACGCTTGGCCATTCACCGAAGGCAAGATTTGTAGTGACGATGATCGAGGTGCGCTCGTAGAGCCGGCTGATGAGGTGAAACAGGAGCTGGCCGCCGGACTGGGCGAACGGCAGATAGCCGAGTTCGTCGAGGATGACGAAGTCCATGCGGGTCAGGTGTTCGGCAAGCCGTCCCTGCCGCGCGTTGCGGGCTTCGGTCTCGAGCCGATTGACGAGATCGACCACGTTGTAGAACCGC
Source organism: Bradyrhizobium sp. (assembly GCA_035483915.1). Lineage (GTDB taxonomy): Bacteria > Pseudomonadota > Alphaproteobacteria > Rhizobiales > Xanthobacteraceae > Bradyrhizobium. The sequence goes on along the minus strand of DATHPL010000565.1, from coordinate 1,157 downwards.
CCGCGGCTGCCAGATCGAATGCAACTTCGGGCGATGGCGATTGCCAAGTGGGTTTTGCCGGTGCCGGTTCCGCCGACCAGAACGGCGTTGCGCTGCTGGGCGATGAATCCGCCGCCGGCGAGGTCGCGCACCAGTGTCTCATTGATCGGCGTGCCCTCGAACTGGAAGTCATCGAGGTCCTTGGCGAGCGGCAGCTTAGCGATGGTGAGCTGGTATTTGATCGAGCGCGCCTGCTTCTCGTTGATCTCGGCGGTCAGCAGGTCGCCGATAATGCGCTGGGGTTCATGTTGGCGTTTGACCGCGGTGGTCATGATCTCGTCGAAGGCAGCCTTCATGCCGTAGAGCTGGAGTTCGCCCATGAGGTCGAACAGCTGGGATCGTTCCATCAGATGATTCTCCTGAGGTTGTCGTAGCGGGCACAGTCGGCGATGGGTTCGTGGCGCAGCGTGAGCGCGGCCGGCGTGAGGATCGTGGCCGGTGGGCCGGGGTTGCGGTGGCGGGCCAGGATGTTGAGGACAACATCAGCGGAGTGAACGCCCTGCGCGATCGCTTCGGCGCAGGCGGCCTCGACTGCCGGCAGCCCGTCGGTGATCACTGCGGTGAGAATGTCGACCATCTGACGGTTGCCGTCGTCGGCACCGGCGAGCTTGCGTCGCACGCGCTCCATCGCGGCCGGCAGCACCCAGTCCTTGAAGGGCGCGCCATTGCGCAGGGCGCCGGGCTTGCGGGCGAGTACCGGCACGTAGTGCCAGGGGTCGTAGATCGTGTCGCCACGACCGAATGAGCGGGGATGCTCGCCGATAATCCGGCCGTCCTGGCGGATCACGATGCGATCGGCATAGGCGTGCACCTCGACCGGACGCCCGACCGCGCTGGCGGTCACCGAGTACTTGTTGTTGTCGAAGCGCACCAGGCAGGTCTTCGAGACTGATGCCGGCACCGCGTGGAATCCATCGAACTTCCCGGCATAAGGGACGAGCTTTGGTCGCTCCGCCTCGAACACTTCCCAGATCGTTTGCTCGGTCAGCTCCGTATGGTGATGCGCCTTGGCGTAGGCGATGCATTGGTCGAGCAGCCAGGCGTTCAGTTCGTCAAGGTTCTTGAAGCGCAGCCGCGGCGTGAAGAAGCGCTCGCGAACCAACCCAACCTGGTTCTCG
>DATHPL010000564.1:0-6704 GCA_035483915.1 Bradyrhizobium sp. | reverse complement strand
CAACGCGCGTTGCACCGCCGCCACGCGGTGCGATCCGCCGATTGAGACCGGCACGCTGTCGACGCGGGAAGATATCGGCACGGCAAGCGGCGGACGCGGAATATTGGCTGTCGTCGCCTGCACCGTGCTGGTCGTCTTGACAAGGCTGGTCATGGCATCGGCGGCTTTCGGATCGGCCGGCCTGGTTTCGGGCAACCCGATATCGGCTTCCACCGGCCGCGGCCGCGGCAATGGATTGGCGGGTACCGACGCAACCACAGGCGACGCAACCGCTGGCAATGTGGTGACCATGCCGAACATCGGCGCCGGATGGCGCCCGGCCTGCATAAACAGCGCGTTAGCGATGATCGCAATGATGGCGGCGAGCGCGAGCGCGCCCGCGATGATGTCCTTCGGGCTATATAGAAAAATGCGCATCACCAGACCGTGTTCGGAATCCGGCTCGAACGCGGCTTCCTTGGAGCGGCGGCGGCGGCGCGGCATATCATCGTCGTCAGTCAGTTTCCTAGGCACTTTTCTTCACCTGGAGGGCTTGTTCTGAAACAGCAAGGCGCGCCGGCGGGGCCAGCGTTGCGATGTTGCTCGAGGGTTGCGCAGCCTGCGGGGCCAATGGCAGCGCGACCGCAAAGGTCGTGCCTTCATCAACCTGGCTCTGCACGGTCATTTCGCCGCCATGCAAGGCAACGAGGCTCTTGACGATCGACAACCCGAGACCGGTGCCTTCGTGGCGGCGCTGATAGGTCTTGCCCGCCTGAAAGAATGGATCGCCGATCCGTTTGAGGTCGTCGGCCGCGATGCCGACCCCGGTGTCGGCGATGCGAATAATGAGCCGCGAACTCTCGACGCCCGCCGACACGGTCACGGCACCGCCGCGCTCGGTGAATTTGACAGCGTTGGCGACGAGGTTGAGCACAATCTGCTTGAACGCGCGGGGATCACCGATCATGACAGGCAAATCGTCCGGCACCCGGGTAACCAGATCGATGCCGTTTTCCCGAGCCTTGAGAGCCAGGAGGTTGCAGCAATTGATCAAAGCTTCTCGTGGTGCAAAGGGTTCCGGCATGATCTCGAAATTGCCCGACTCCATCTTCGACATGTCGAGAATGCCGTTGACGACCGACAACAGGTGCTGGCCTGAATCGTTGATCAACTGGGCATATTCCTTGCGGCGCGCAGCATCCAGCATCAGCGCATCCTCTTGCATGATCATTTCGGAGAATCCGATAATGGCATTAAGCGGCGTGCGCAACTCGTGACTCATCGTGGCAAGGAAGCGCGTCTTGGATGCGTCAGCCTGCTCGGCCGCTGACCGAGCCATATCCAGCGCGTGTTCCTGATTTTTCCGATCGGTGACGTCGCGCATCACCGCGACGACTTCAGTCTCGGAGGTTTTTGATGTCGGCGATGCCGTTTCAAGCGGCCGGCACCGCATCTCTACCCAGATGAAATTCACTTGACCGGCCGGCCCTGCCTCACGGCCGCGGATCACATCCCGCTTCAGGCGGAACTCGACGCTTTGCGCCTCGCCTCCGCGCGCCGCATCCGAAAGCGCAGTGAGGTAGGCCGGACGATCGGCGACATGGACGCGATCGAACAGGCCATAGCCGAGCAGACGCGAGACTGACGTTCCCAGCAGCGCCTCCGCGGCCGGCGATATGAAACGTACGGCGCCGTTGCGGTGATGGCGGGAAATCACGTCGCTCATGTTATGGGCTAGCAGCCGATAACGCTCTTCTTCGACATAAAGTAGCGAGGCGCTGGTGCGTGTGAGCAATTCGGCCCCGAAAGCAAGGCCCGCCGCATAGAGTGTCGCCGATGCAACACCGAATGCGGTCAGGACAGCGTGCAGGTCCGGAGCGACATCGGTTGCCGGCAGCAATTGGAAATGACCAAGGACGATCAGCAGGGAGACACAGCTCAGCGTCAGCGCGGAGGCAAACGCGACCACCCGGCGCGATGCCGAAATCGCGGCCTCCATCGGCACGACTACAAGCCAGATCGCGGCGAACGATCCGATGCCGCCCGTGACCGAGGCCAGCGTCATGATCAGGCCGGCGAAGGCCAGCGACGACAGGACGCAGGCTCCTTCATAACGGCCGGTACGTGACAAGAACCACGACAACAGAATGGGCGCGATCAACCATGCGAAGGCCGCCACCCCAAGCGCCGTGGGTGCGCCGTGCATGGCAAGGTAGACCGGAAATGCAGCAAACGCCGTCAGGCTTCCCAACAGCCGCGGAGCGATGAAGGCGCGATGGCGCGCGCGCGCCAACACATCATATCGCGCCGACGGGTGCAGCAGCGCATCTAGGCAATCGCGAATGGTACTCAGAATTGTCACAGCTTCCGTGCTTTTCGCCTGCGCGTCTAACAGACGCTCCGGAACGTCCCCCTTGTCGTTACCGCAACCTGTCAGAGCGACATTAAATGAACGCTAAGGAGGGCCGAGGGTGCGGCCAAAGACCGTATCTCCGCGGCGCTTTCGGCGCCCGATGCGACGGCCAATCAACGCAGATGGTGAACGACGGGTTTCCGGCGATAGGCCGATATGGTTTCGAAATGGTGGATAGACGCGGATCTCCTTCGCGGCATCCCATCAATTGAAAATTTACGTCGAATCAAATCGATCGATTTTTTCGTCAATTCTTCTCGATTTAACTTCAATGAAAACACTTGGATTTATCGACGACTGTTAGTTCTCGATTTTCGGGATTGAAAAGCGGCGGAACAAGAGAGGCAGCCGGAGTAGCGAGATGTTTTTTCTGCTTCGCTTGGTGTTTTGGGTTGGGCTGGTGCTCGTTCTGCTGCCGAGGGACAAGACCCCGGACCAGGACAAGGCGGCACCGCAAATCAACGCGTCCGAGGCTGTTTCTGCTGCCACCGCGGCAGTGTCCGATATGACCCAGTTCTGCAAACGTCAGCCGGCGGCATGCGAGGTGGGCAGCCAGGCCGCGACCGTGATCGGTCAACGCGCCCAGGGCGGCGCACGAAAGCTGTACCAGATCATCACCGACAAGCCCGACAAATCCGATAAACCCGATAAGCGTGCACCCGACCATACTGGATCGATCGGCGGCATGGAGAGTGCCGAGGCCGCACCGTCTGACGCCCACGATACGCTGACGCCGGACGATATGCAGATCGAGTGGCAAGGCGCTTCGCCGTCGTCACCGTAAGACCTGCGAAAACGGGAACAGTTTCTCATTGATCGGGTGATATCGCTTTCGGCCATTTTCGGCCTATATAGGGTCCGAAGGTTGAGCACGATCATGACGACGATTGACGAGATCAGGGACAATTTCGAGCTGCTGGAGGATTGGGACGACCGTTACCGGTACGTCATCGAACTCGGCCGGACACTCGAACCGATGCCGGAAGCCAAGCATTCGGCTGCCAACAAGGTGCAGGGTTGCGCCAGCCAGGTTTGGCTCTCGAAGAGCCTGGAACGCAGCGATACCGGCGAAGCGTTGCTGAAATACCTGGGCGACAGCGACGCCCATATCGTGCGCGGGCTGATTGCGATCCTGCTCACACTCTATTCGGGCCATACGCCGCAGCAAATCCTCGCCACGGATGCGATCGCTATATTCAACGAATTCGGTTTCCGCGAACATCTGACGCCGCAACGCTCGAACGGTCTGCGCGCGATGGTCGAACGCATCCGTACCGATGCGCGTGAAGCTTTAGCGGCAGCTTCTTAGGGTCAAGACCTACTTGCGTCGCCGGCGCTGCTGACCGAGCCCCATTTTCTTGGCGAGCTGCGAACGGGCAACCGCGTAGTTGGGCGCGACCATCGGATAGTCCGGCGGTAACCCCCATTTTTCACGGTATTGTTCGGGTGTCATATTGTATTGCGAGCGCAGGTGCCGCTTCAGCGACTTGAAGCGCTTGCCGTCCTCAAGACAGACCAGATAATCGGGTGTCATGGATTTCTTGACGGAAACCGCCGGCCTTGCCGGTTCCAAAGGCGTTTCTGGCCTGCCGGTTGAGACGCGTACCAGCGCTGCATGAATCTGGTTGATCAGGCCCGGAATTTCCGACGCCGGCGTCGGATTGTTGCTGAGATAGGCCGAGACGATATTCGCCGTCAGATCGATGAAATTCTTGGCTCCGGTGTCGGTCATGGCCTGGGCCTTGTGATCTTCATCACGCACGTCATCTCTACGCCGATTCGCGATTTGGCTATCAGCCGCTCGCCAAATATGAGCGGAATAACTTTTCCAGCAAGAGCGGATTTGCCCTGGTCACGGGCGCTGGTCGAGATGGGCGCGCAATTCGTCAATCGAAGCAAAACGCATCAAGCCTTCCGGCATCTGGGCTTCGATCGATCCGTCCGAATACAAGGAATAGGCCATTCCGTCGACGACGCCCGACTTCAACACCGTCACCGGCGCCTGATCTTCGACGACCGGAGCCTGGCGGTTAGCCGCGGTTTCGCTAAACGTCGATGGGGCGCGCGGAGCGCGCCGTTGCGATGGCACATCGGTCGGCCTTGCCCGTTCCGATTTTGGCCAGGCGTCCTCGAACGTCGCGGGCGGAGGCTCGTTGATCTCCATTGGTGGTGCGGTCACTTCCGGACGAAGCTCCGTGACGGAGGGATCACGCGCCTGGGCGCGCTCGCGCTCCCTGCGGGAGGTCGAGGAAAACATCAAATTGCGGCGCTGCTTAGCGGTTGGCTCCGCCGGCGACGGCGCCTCCTGACCCGGACGATCGCGCCCGGCAGCCTCTTCGAGCCAGGGTGCAGACGGCGCGGATAAAGGCCCGCCGGCGCCCGGCTCGGCGCCTGCCAGATCCTCGATCGCCGCGCGCGGCAACGCCGCCGGTTGCGGTGCATTGCCCTTCTGCAGGGCTGCACCGGCGCCCAGTCGGCCAGCCATGCCCTTCAGCTCTTTGACGACAACCCACAGGCTCAAAACGATCAGCCCTGTGCAGGCGGTGACGGCGCCAGCCAGAATCAACGTATTACCAAGGCCGAACTCGTTGATCGGGATCCCGAAACCGATCGCAAGAAGACCTGCCAGCAGGCAGACAATCCCGGCGACCAACATTCCAATCGTCATCAAACCTACCCCTATGCCGCGCCTGACCCTGCGCGCGGCAGCCCTGCAGCCCCCAACGCCACGATACCGTCATATTACGTGCCCCGCCAACGGCAAAAACCGGGGTAATTCTGATAGTTGAGGACGGTGGAACGGTTAATTAACGTCCAGACCGCTGCTTCGTTGCGCCGCAGTAGGCGAATTACGCCACAATTGCCAATTACTTGGCAACGAAACTGCGCTATATGGCTCCCGGGGGAATGAGGCCCAAAGCGCTAACTGGGCCAAGGGACACCGGGTAACCAATAGTCATGTCATCAGTTACGGCCTCGGCTCTCGATACGCCTTCGCGGCGCTCGATGGAGCAGACTTGTGACGACGCCGCGATGCTGGTGTTGGTTGCTGTCGGATTGGTCGCGAGCTTCACTTTCCGCGACTACGGTCTCGGCTGGGACGACTATACCCACGCCGAATATGCCGATTTGTTGCTACGGATGTACGGCTCCGGATTCAAAGACACCGGCGCGCTGTCGTTCGCCAACCTCTATATGTATGGCGGCGGCTTCGATATGGCCGCGGCGTTGCTGCACAAGATAATCCCGCTCGAATTATTTGAAACGCGGCGGCTGCTCGGCGCCATTGTCGGCATGATCGGCCTCGCCGTGACCTGGCGGCTTGGCCGGCGCGTCGGCGGCCCGTTGGCAGGACTGGCGGCGCTATTGCTTCTGGCGCTGTGCCCGACCTTCTACGGCCACATGTTCATGAACCCGAAGGATGCGCCGTTTGCCGTGGCAATGGTGATCCTGATGCTCGGTCTTGTTCGCTTGGCCGAAGAATATCCGTATCCCTCGCCGCGCACGGTTCTGATCGTTGGCCTTGGTGCCGGCCTGTCGATTGGCTCGCGTATTCTCGGCGGCCTGGCGCTGCTCTATGCATTGGTCGGCTTTGTGCCGATGCTGATGGAAGAAGTTCGCACCCACGGCGCGCGCGAGGCTTGCAGGCGATTTGTGCAAATGGGCTACGCGCTACTGCCCGGCCTCATCCTCGGCTACCTCGTCATGGGATTGATCTGGCCGTGGTCGATTATCGAACCCGGTCACCCGTTCCAGGCTGCCACCTACTTCTCGAGTTTCTTCGAAAAACCGTGGAAGGAGTTGTTTGACGGCGCCATCCTGGCGGTCCCGGACATGCCGTGGTCGTATCTTCCGACACTGTTTGCTTTGCAGCTTCCGGAAGTTCTGCTGGCGCTGACCATCGCAGGCATCGTCGGAAGCATCCTGGCGTTACCGCGCGGCGACGTGCCGGCCCGCCGCAAGACGATTCTTTTGATGCTGACGCTCGCGGCAGTGCTGCCGATTGCGATCGCCATCGTGAAACGGCCTGCGCTTTACAACGGCATCCGGCACTTCATCTTCGTCATTCCGCCGATGACGGTTCTCGCCGGCCTGGCCTTCGCGCGCGGAATGAGCTGGCTGAAGGAAAATCGCCGTAGCTGGCAGCCGGCAGCTCTGGCCCTGTTTGGGCTCGGCCTGCTGCTGCCGCTTGGCGAAATGATCCGCCTGCACCCCTATCAATACACCCATTTCAACCATATCGCCGGCACCGTGCGCGGCGCCGACGACCGCTACATGCTCGATTACTGGGGGCTGGCATTCAAGCAGGCCT
>DATHPL010000563.1:0-4324 GCA_035483915.1 Bradyrhizobium sp. | reverse complement strand
GCGTACGGTAGAGCGGGATCGTCAGTTCGAAACCTTGCGTCAGCGTATCGATCTTGCCGCCCTTCGGATTGGCATCGAGGATCGATTGCGCCGCACCCTTCGGGTCCTTCTCGGCGGCTTCCACGGCTTTGGTGGTGGCATCCATGAAGCGCTTCACGACATCCGGATTGGCCTTGACATAATCGGTGTTGGCGACAAGCCCCGACGACACCATGTTGATGCCGTAGTCGGCAAACTTGATCGGAATCACATCCTTGCCGGTCGCGTCCTTGATCTTCATCGATTGATCCATGACGTAACCGAGCAGAAGGTCGGCTTGGCCGTTGATGACCGCGTTGAGTTTGGTCTGGCCGTCACCGGCGACCGTGGTGAAATCGCTCTCCTTCAGGCCGGTCTTCTTCAGGAACAGCGGCCAGATCTGGGTCATGGAATCGGCTGGCGTGATCGCCACCGTCTTGCCCTTGATGTCATCGGGCTTGCGGATGTTCTTCTCGGCCAACCCCATCACCGACATCGGGCTGGTCTGAAGCAGCACGCCGGTTGCGATCACGGGCGCGCCCTTCACCGCCGCGCGCATCATGGTCGGCACATCGACATAACCGAAATTGGCGGTTTTCGCGGCCACGGCCTGCGTGGTCGCCGCCGAACCGCGGCCTTCCTGGATCTCGAGATCGATACCTTCGGTGGCGTACAGGCCCTTGGCCTTGCCGTAATAGAACGGCGCATGCTCGCCATAGACATACCAATTGAGCATCAGCACCACCTTGTCGGCGGCCCGAGCCGGCAACGCCGTCAGCATTGTTCCGATCAGCACCGTTGCAAGAGCCGCAACCAAACGCACCATGTCATCCTCCCAAAACCGTTCTTTCGAACCGCCTTTTGCCGGCGGCTTTTTCAAGTTCATTCAGGCCGTTAGAATGATGTCCTCGCGCTGACTGACATGCCAGGGCACCACCAGGCGTTCGATCCGGTCCACGATCCAGAACAGCACCACGCCGAGCAGCGCCAGGATGACCAGCGCCGCAAACATCGTCGGCAGGTCGAAGGTGCCGATCGAGCGTTGCAGCACGTAGCCGATGCCGGAATTGGAGCCGACGAACTCGCCGACCACCGCGCCAACCACCGCAAGCGTGACGGAAACCTTCAGGCCGGAAAAAATCGCCGGCATTGCATGTGGCAGATTCACCGCGCGGAAGACGTGAAAACGGCTGCCCTGCATGGCGCGCGCGAGATCCACCATGTCGGGATCGACCGACTTGAACCCCTGCACCGCGGAAACCACCACCGGAAAAAATCCGAGCAAAAAGGCCGAAATAATTTTCGGAAAAATGCCGAAGCCGAACCAGACCACAAACAGCGGCGCGATCGCGATCTTCGGCACCGACTGCGAGAATACCAACAGCGGATAGACGTAACTTTCAACTGTCTTCGATCCTGCAATCAGCATGGCAACGGGAATACCGAAGGCCGCAGACAACAGGAAGCCGCAGATCGTCGCATAGGTGGTCGGCCAGGACTGCCGCGCCAACTCCGGCCAATCCTGCCACAGCACCGCAACGACATCGGCCGGCGCTGGAATTTGATAGGCCGGAATCTTGAACAGCCGGATCGACAGATCCCAGGCAACCACGATGAAAATCAGGAACAGAAACGGCCGCACCCACGCCGTGTTCAGCGCTTTCGACACGCTTGTTGGCGCTTTCGGTTCGGCCACGTCTCACTCCCTCTGAAGGACTATTTTCAGCGAAATTAACCCGTTGGATAAATACTGTCCAGCGCTTTTGAATTCGGCTATCTGCGGACGAGTAAACATAATTTTAGAGGGCTGCGGCGCTTCGGCTTCGGTTGTCGGGCGTTGATTATACGGACCATCCGGGGTCGCGCCTCTCCATTTCCCCGCGCGACGGTAGCCAACCACCCCGCGATGCCAGTTCCGAAGGAGAACCGTCATGACAAACCTCAAACTGCTTGCAGCCGCCGCGTTTTCGCTGGCCCTGGCCGGGCCGGTATCAGCGGCGACTGTAACAACCGACGAGCTGCCGGGTGCCTATCAAGGGCGCGGTAGCCAAACGCGCCAAATACGAGCGCAGGATTTCGACCACTTCAACTTCGGCATTGCTCGTCCGACCTATCATTCCGGCTGGGGCGGTCCCTATGGCGATGGTGATTATCCCGGCACCGTCGACCAGAATTTTGGACCGCCCTATTGGGGATCTCATTAGGCCCACATAGAGTCGATCGCGAAGCGTTTTATTTCGCGCTCGACAGCAGCGGATTAGATACGGGTAGCGCCTTTTTCTTGCCAAAGGCGGCAAACGACTTTCCGGTGAGTGCCGCCAGAACCAGCGCGACCATATGGTCCAGCCGCTCGTCCCTCGCCTCCTCGTTGAGAAGATCGCGGCCGAAAATCACGCTCAAGGTTGCGCTGTTCGACAGATAGAAAAAGCACAGAGCGGCGATCGAAATATAAAGCTGCACCGGATCGACCGCGACGACGAAGTCGCCGCTTTGCACGCCCCGCCGCACCACGGTGCGGATCATTTCGACGAACGGCGAGTGCATCGACTTCACCTTGGTGGAGCGCTTGAGATGGCGCGCCTTGGCGAGGTTCTCGGTGTTGAGCAGCGCCAGGAATTCCGGATTCCTCAGGAAGTAATTCCAGGTAAACTCGATCAGGCGTTCGATCGCCTCCGGCGGGTCGAGGTGTTCGAGATCGAGCCCGCGTTCCTCGACCCTGATCTTCTCGTAGGCGCCTTCGAGCACCGTGAGATAAAGCTCGTCCTTCTTGCCGACGTGATAGTACAGCATGCGCTTGTTGGCGCCGGCCTTGGCTGCAATCCGGTCGACCCGCGCACCCGCAAGCCCGTAGGCGGCAAATTCCTCTTTTGCCGCCTCCAGGATGCGAAGCCGCATCCCTTCCGGATCGCGCTGCCACTTCTGGTTTCGCCGCGTCTTGGTCAATCCGCAAAATCCCGCTGACGCCCAGAAAAGCCTCTGGACATAGTAACCTCATCTGTCGCCTGTACCACGCAAAGCGGAGAAAATGAACCAGATCGGGCATCGATGCCCCGCGATGACCGCAGTGGCGTGGTCAACGCCCGGATGGTTATGATCCCATCATGTCCCTCTACTCGACCTTCATTCGTCCACTTGCGTTTCGGCTCGATCCCGAAACCGCCCATCATCTGGCGATCTCGTCGGGCGCGCGTCTCGGCTGGGCATCGAACACGATGCGAGCCGTCACGCGTATCGATGACGAGCGGCTTTCGATTGATGTCGCAGGCCTACATTTCCCCTCGCCGATCGGGCTCGCCGCAGGCTTTGACAAGAGCGGTATGGCCATATCCGCGCTCGCCGGCCTCGGTTTTGGCTCCATCGAGATCGGCTCCATCTCTGTCGATCCGTCTTCCGGAAATCCCAAGCCAAGATTGTGGCGTCTGCCCGAGGATCGCGCCATCATCGTGCATTACGGCTTACCGAACGACGGCGCGGTCGCGATCGCCAGGCGCTTGTCGACAACGAAGTTGCCCGTCCCCCTCGGCGTCAATCTGGTCGTGACCAACCGCGGCGCGGGAGCACCTCTCCTGAACGCCGATCAGATCATCGGTGAATATGCGGCCGCCGCCAAAATCATGGCGCCGCATGCGGATTACCTGATGCTGAATCTGTCATGTCCCAACACGGTCGACGGCCGCGATTTCTTTGCAGACCAAGGACATTTCGACGCCTGCCTGAGCGCGCTTGATGCGATCAAGCTAAAACTACCCGTGTTCCTCAAGGTCTCGCCGCTCGGCGGCGTTGAGGCGATCGAACGCGTGCTTGCGGTGGCAGATAGCAGAGGATTTGTCTCAGGTTTCATGTTCAATCTGCCGCCCGTGAAGCCTGAGGGCATGAACACGCCGGAAAAAATCTGGCGCGCACGGCCCGGTGCGGTGTCCGGCCCGCCGGCGGCGGCGCTCGCCGATTTCTGTATCCGTGAAACTTTCCGCCGTATGGACCGCAAACGCCATGTGCTGATCGGCGCCGGCGGCATATCCAGTGCCGAGGACGCCTATGCCAAGATCCGCCTCGGCGCCTCGCTCGTGCAGCTTCTGACCGCGCTGATTTACGAAGGCCCAGGCGTCGTACGAGGGATCACCAAAGGCCTCGCGGAATTACTGGCGCGCGACGGCGTCACGCATCTGCGTGAGGCCGTCGGCGTGGATGCGGCATGACAGGCCGCATGGGCGTTGTTCGCGTTTTCCGGAACAGAACCACTCCACGCCCGTTGGGACCGACGCGGTCGGCCAAGCGGGCGGTTGCCCGAATTCGCGACGCTGGTGGG
>DATHPL010000562.1:0-3748 GCA_035483915.1 Bradyrhizobium sp. | reverse complement strand
TTGGTCCGCACGGTTTGAGGTGTGGTCAAGAGATCGCCGGAAAACGCTTGCGCCTTGATGCCGAGTTCACGCAGCGCCGCAGTGAGGTCGCGCTCGATGGCTAGATGCGGCGCCTGCGCAATCGTATTCCAGAACACATCTCCTGCGCCGCTTTCGCGTGCGAGCTCGAGGATGATCTTGGCAGCTGATCCCTTCCGCAGTAGCAGCGGCACGCCGAACGCGGCGAGTTGCTTCTCGACCGCGCGCAGCGATTGCGCCAGCCACCAGCGCGCCGCGCCGCCAATCGGCCGTGCGCCCGGCTCCCGCGAGGTTTCGTCGAAGACGTAGAGACAGATCACGGGCCGCCCGGTGCCGGCGGCTGCATGCAAAGCGGGATGATCGGAAAGACGGAGGTCGTCGCGAAACCAGACAATGCAGGGAGCGTTGGATCGATCAGCCATCAAGCAGTCAACTCGTTCCGCTGGGCTCAGGTCCGCGCGGCCCAAAATATTGCAACTCGACCCTCTCTGATGCGTACTACAGTCAAGCGATGTGGGAAATGCGGAGGGTGTCGTGCAACGCTATGCCGTTCTTTATCTGGCGACACTGATTGTTCTGATCCCGGTCGATTTCCTGTTCTTAGGCGTCGTCGCCAAGGGGTTTTTCACCTCGCAGGTCGGCGACATGCTGGGCGAAATCAGGCTCGCACCCGCAGTCCTGTTCTATCTGCTTTATGTCGTTGGAATCATCGTCTTCGCCAGCGGGCCGGCGAGTGCGACTTGGCAATCGACTTTGCTGTACGGCGCGCTGTTCGGCTTTTTTTGTTATGCTACGTTTGAGCTGACATCGCTGTCGCTGCTGAAACACTGGACTTGGCCCGTGGTCATCCTCGACGTGTCCTGGGGGACGTTTGTGACTGCGTTATCGTCCACGGCCGGGCTTCTGATATCGAACCAGATCGCTCCGAAAATATCCCCATGAAAAGAAAATGCCCGGCGGGTGGCCGGGCATTTCGTTGACGGCGAACCGCGCTATTTTATTTCGGCTGCGGCACGATCCGGATGTAGGGTTTTGGCGCCTTCCAGCCGCCGGGATAGATGGTCTTGGCCTCTTCGTCGGAGACCGAGCCGGCGATGATGACATCGTCGCCCTGTTTCCAGTCGGCAGGCGTTGCGACGCGATGCTTGGCGGTCATCTGCAGGGAATCGATGACGCGGAGGATTTCCTGGAAGTTGCGGCCCGTGGTCATCGGATAGACCAGCACCAGTTTGATCTTCTTGTCGGGTCCGATGATGAACACGTTGCGGACGGTCTGGTTGTCGGCCGCAGTGCGGGTACCGACGTCGCCCGAGGTCGAGGCCGGCAGCATGTCGTAGAGCTTGGAGACGTTGAAATCGGTGTCGCCGATCATCGGATAGTTCGGCGCGGCACCTTGCGTCTCGCGGATGTCTTCCGACCACTTAGTGTGCTTGTCCACAGGATCGACGGAAAGGCCGATCAACTTGACGCCGCGTTTATCGAATTCCGGCTTCAGCTTTGCCAGGGCACCGAGTTCGGTGGTGCAGACCGGCGTGAAATCCTTCGGGTGCGAGAACAGCAAGGCCCAGCTATTGCCGATCCAATCGTGGAATTTGATTTTACCTTCAGTGGTTTGGGCCTCGAAATCCGGGGCCACAGCGCCAATTTGCAGTGCCATAGGTCGACCTCATGTCGTTCAACGTTCTCGCGGCATTATAGAAGCCGGCATCCCTCAAGTGAATGACTGCCGGTAAAAAGGGCAGTTTCTTCTCTGTAGCCGGTCGTGCCCGACATCTTTTTTTGATACCAACCCGGCTTGGAAAAGGTCTTGATCACAGGAGCCGGATACCTCTGCCCGGTTCTTGCCGCTTAAGTGCCGCAATCAGGCGCCACCGGTGAAGGGACATCACAGCGACAAATTGGCAACCCTGTCAAATTTGATCCGACCGGGTTTCGAATCATTAACTACTCGTTTACGCCCGCAGGAAATGCTGGCCCAGAACAAAAAACTGAGAACTGAAAAGAGTAACTCCAATGTCTGCCACCTTGGCCGCCTCGGCCGAAGCTGCCTCTGCCCTTGAACCTTCCAAGATCTCCTGCCGTGAAACCGCTGCCCACGCGCTGACGATCGTCCGCGACGGCGTCATTACCGGCGAAGGCCCGACCACCAAGGGCCGTGTGCATTTCTCCCGCGAACTGGACGCCGACGACGTGGCCTGGTGCGAGCGCATCTTGACGGCCTCCGCCGTGGCGGATCAGCCGGTCAGCCGCGCTGAAGCCGAAGCCTTGTTCGAGATCGATGGCGCTGCCACCGAGCGCAGCGACTCCGGCCGTTTCGACGACCTGATCGCCAAGGCGGTCGTCCATCACGCCGCTTCCGTTTCCGGGCTGCCGGTACCTCCGCGCACCGTTGCGCTCTCGCCGGAGACGGCGATCGAGAGCTGGGCTCCCAACCATGCCGCCAATGTCGATATCGAAGTGCTGAACTGGATCGCGACCCAGATGCGGGGCAACAAGCGCCGCAACCGCACGCTGGCGGCGCTGATCGCCACGATCGTCGGCGCGGCGCTGCCGCTGACGCAGCTGCCGAACATGTTCGACATCGGAATGTGACTTCGGCGAAGTTTTTCAGATCAAAACGGCGGGGTTATTTCCCCGCCGTTTTTTGTTTTCCGGCGTCGGCATCCAGGCCAACCGTCCGTCCCGGAAAGCCGGCGACGTCGAAATAGCGTTGCGAGAGCACGCGCTGGAATTTGACCACGGTCTGCAACCCGTTGGCCGCGGGCTTGGAAGTGATGGTGCCGTCGGCCGATTTCAGGATGATGCCGTTCGGCAGCGCCTCCGACATCACGCGGCCGGTCAGGCCGCCATTGTTGGTCGGGCGCAGCCCCATCAGCTGGGCGATGGTCATGCCGACATCGGCGTTGTTGACCGGCAGCGGGTCGACGTAGCCGGCCTTGAAGTCCGGGCCGATCGCCGCCATGAAATTCAAGGTGTCGCCACGGCCAAAGCTGCCGTGCATGCCCTGGCCCTGGCGCAACACCGTGTCGGCAATCTCGACGGAACAGTTGGTGGGCTCGTCACATCCTTCCGCATAGGAGCGGAAATTGACCACGATCGAAGGCGTGGGTGTCACCGCCTTGCCCTTCAGATTGATCTGCGACAGCGGCAGGGTGCCCGGGAAACGTCCGAGCTTGTCGTCGACGAACAAGCCGCTGACATAGTCCTGATCGAGCAGCGCCTTGATGGTTCGGTCCGCCAGTTTCTTGTCGCCTTTGGGCAGATAGATCAGGTCCGATCCGCCATTGGTAGCGACCACGAGGTCGGGCTTTAAGGGATCCCCCAACAGGCCGTTGCCGGCCTTCGGATGGGCGCCATCAGCTACCTTCGCGTTGTTGTCGTTGGGGTCGAACAACGGCAGATCAAGCGCTTTCGCGAGATCCAGGGCGACAAAACCCATGGGCAGGAAATCCTTGGGCGTATCCTCAAAGGAGGCCTTCGCCGCCAGGCTCGTCTTGCTCTCCTTGGAGATCGTCGAGAAGCCGTGATCCGAAGCAATAAGGATGTTGGTGTCCGCGGCGAGGCCGAGCTCGTCGAGGGCTTTGCGCAACGCTGCGAGGTTGTCGTCGGCATTTTTGATGCCGGCAAGCGACGTCGGTCCGTTGATGCCCGGCGTCACCGTGTTGAGGCTGTCGCCCTGATTGTGCTGGCTGCCGTCGGGATCGCGTGACCAGAACACCAGCACGAACGG
>DATHPL010000561.1:0-16857 GCA_035483915.1 Bradyrhizobium sp. | reverse complement strand
TTGCGGGAGAGGGCATCTCCGCTAGCTGCCGCAGTCCCATTTCGGGTGAGGGGTACCTCTTGGACGTCCGATCTGGCGGCAAACCCCTCACCCACCTTCGAGGCAAAGCATCGAAGGCACCCTCTCCCGCAAGGGGAGAGGGTTGCAGCCGTCGCCCGTTGGCTTCTTACCGCACTACGAAACCCGCCGCGTCACATCAGTTTCGTCGGAGCGTCATGAACCAGCCGAAGACCCATCCCGCCGATCAGGTCGCGTCGAACGGCTTCGGCTTCGCCAATGTCGGCCTCGGTCTCGCGCAACGTGCTTATGTTAGATCCGAGGGACACGATCCCGCCCAACACCAGAGCAATGGATCCGAGCGCCGTCGACAGACCCGCTCCGAAAAGGCCAAGGATCACAATGAGCAGCAGGGCAAAGCCGCTCGCGATTGCAATCTTGGACGCCAGAATGAACTTACGGCATCGCTCGGCAATCTCGGCAAGCGCCTCGATCCGCGCTTCGATGGCTGAAATGTCGTCGGCGTCATCGTTGTCGGTCATCGGGCTTAAGGGCGTCACGCTAAATCCGTCACCACGGTTCCGAGTTTTGACCGGTCATTCCTCACAACGGCAGATTGTCGTGCTTCTTCACAGGCATCTCGACATGCTTGTTGCGCAGCATCGCCAGCGCGCGGACGATACGACGCCGCGTTGAATGCGGCATGATGACGTCGTCGATATAACCGCGTTCGGCCGCGATGAAGGGCGACAGGAACCGGTCTTCGTATTCCTTGGTGCGCTCGGCGATCTTGCTCGCGTCGTTCATGTCGGCGCGGAAGATGATCTCGACCGCGCCCTTGGCGCCCATGACCGCGATCTGCGCGGTCGGCCAGGCGTAGTTCATGTCGGCGCCGATTTCCTTGGACGCCATGACGTCGAACGCGCCGCCATAGGCCTTGCGGGTGATTACCGTCACCAGTGGCACCGTGCATTGCGAATAGGCGAACAACAGTTTCGCGCCGTGCTTGATCAGGCCGCCGTATTCCTGCGCGGTGCCGGGCAGGAAGCCGGGCACGTCGACAAAGGTGACGATTGGGATGTTGAAGGCATCGCAAAACCGCACGAAGCGCGCGGCTTTCCGCGAAGCGTCGCTGTCGAGCACACCGGCCAGCACCATCGGCTGATTGGCGACAAAGCCGACCGTGCGCCCGGCAATGCGGCCAAACCCGGTGACGATGTTTTTCGCGAATGCTTCCGAGATCTCGAAGAAATCCCCCTCATCCACGACTTTGAGGATCAATTCCTTCATGTCGTAGGGTTTGTTGGGATTGTCGGGGATCAGCGTGTCGAGCGAGAGATCGACGCGTTCAATGTCGTCGAAGCTCGGCCATTCCGGCACGCCGTCGGTATTGTTGGCGGGCAGAAAGTCAATCAG
Organism: Bradyrhizobium sp.; assembly: GCA_035483915.1. Taxonomy (GTDB): domain Bacteria; phylum Pseudomonadota; class Alphaproteobacteria; order Rhizobiales; family Xanthobacteraceae; genus Bradyrhizobium. The sequence continues at coordinate 15,444 of DATHPL010000561.1, read as the reverse complement.
CCGCCGCATCTGCAACAGCGCCTCGACGTCGTTCTCGAAGGCGCCGTCCGCAATCGAGGAGCGCGTGGCGTGCACCGACGCGCCGCCGAGTTCTTCCGCCGTGACGACCTCGTTGGTGACGGTTTTCACCACGTCCGGGCCGGTGACGAACATGTAGCTCGTGTTCTTCACCATGAAGATGAAATCGGTCATGGCCGGCGAATAGACGTCACCGCCCGCGCACGGGCCCATGATCACGGAAATCTGCGGGATCACGCCTGACGCGATCACGTTGCGGCGGAACACGTAGGAATAACCGGCGAGCGCCGCGACACCTTCCTGGATGCGCGCACCGCCTGCGTCGTAAAGCCCGATGATCGGCGCCCTCGCCTTCATCGCCATGTCCTGAAGTTTTGTAATTTTCAGCGCGTGGGTTTCGGAGAGCGAACCACCGAACACGGTGAAGTCCTTGGCGAACACGAAGGTCTTGCGGCCGTTGACCGTGCCCCAGCCAGTGACGACGCCGTCGCCTGGGACCTTGTTCTTCTCCATGCCGAATTCGATCGAGCGGTGTTCGACGAACATGTCGAATTCCTCGAAACTCCCCTTGTCGAGCAGAAGATCGATCCGCTCCCGCGCGGTCAGCTTGCCGCGCGCGTGTTGCGCCGCGATGCGCTTCTCGCCGCCGCCGAGCCGTGCGCCCGCACGCCGTTCTTCAAGGGTATCCAGGATGTCCTTCATGTCGTTTCCAGCCTGCCTTTTCAGCTCAATGTGACGGGTTTCTAACACGGCGCTTTGCCGGCGGGAAACGGCCCTTGAAGGCTTATCTCGACCCATTCGGCGGGCTTATCGGAAGCCCGATTGGCAGCGCCGCACCGCGCCCGTAAGATCGCAGGCTTCTGGCGTGGGAGCGAAGCGAATGGCGGACACGGCGAGTTTGGAGACAACCGGCACGGTGTCTGGCGGGGTGCGGACACTGCTGCGCCTGGAGGGGCTGACGCTGTTTGCCGGGATGACGTCGGTGTACGGGTTCTGGGGCGGTCAGTGGTGGTTCTATGCCGTGCTGTTCTTCGCGCCCGACCTGAGTTTCGCAGGGTATCTCGCAGGACCCAAAATCGGCGCCTGGGTCTATAACGCGATGCACTCGACCATCGCCCCGATGGCCATGTTGACCGTGGGATTCGGCTTCGCCCCACCATTGGTATTATCGGTCGCCTTGATCTGGCTGGCGCATATCGGCTTCGACCGCGCGCTCGGCTACGGGCTGAAATACCAGGCCGGATTTGGCTTCACCCATCTGGGGCGGATCGGCCGGGGGGCTTGAACGGCCAAGGTTTGACAGTTCGCGGTTCGGTTGTTTTATTCTCGCCCGCCTCAAGAAAAAACAAGAGGAAGCGATGTGGGGAGCCATGCGAGCATGGATGACGGCCGGCGTGGTCGCCGGTAGCCTGGCGCTATCTGCCCTTGAGGCCGGCGCGCAATCGCTGCCGAAGGATACCGCCGCCCGCGTCGAGATTCATCCGATCCCGACGCTGACGCTCTCGGACCAGCAATTCCTGACCGGATCGCCCAACGGGACGCCCGTCACCGTCGGCGGCGAGTTTCGGATCGCGCAAGGCACGGGGCGCCTGCCGGTCGTGGTGCTGATGCATGGGTCGGGCGGCGTCGGCGTGAATATCGACCCTTGGGTACGTCAGTTCAACGCGATGGGCATTTCAACCTTTGTCATCGACGGCTTCAGCGGCCGCGGCCTGACATCGGTCAATACCAATCAGGCCCTGCTCGGCCGTCTTAATTTCATCGTCGACATTTACCGGTCGCTGGAAATTCTTGGCAAACACCCGCGTGTCGACCCTGAACGTATCGCACTGATGGGCTTTTCGCGCGGCGGCCAGGCGGCGCTATATGCCAGCCTCGATCGCTTCAACAAACTCTGGAACAGGTCGGGAATCCGGTTCGCAGGCTACGTCCCGTTCTATCCGGATTGCGCGACAACATTTGCCGGCGACACCGAGGTCGCCGACCGTCCGATCCGCATTTTCCATGGCGCGGCAGACGACACCGATCCGATTGCCATCTGCAAGGCCTATGTGGCGCGGCTCAAGGACGCCGGCCGCGACGTGGTGCTGACCGAATATCCGGATTCCCAACACGTTTTCGATCTGGGTTTGCTCGGCATCTCGAGCAAGATCGTCTCCGCGAATGTCCAGACCGTCCGCAACTGTCATATCCGGGAGGGGGACGGTGGTGTGCTTCTCAACGCCGATACAAATGCGCCCTTCACCTACCAGGACCCTTGCGTCGAACGCGACCCGCATGTCGGCGGCAATCCCGAAACCGCCGAGCAGGCGCGCAAGGCTGTGAGCGATTTTCTCGCGGCGTTGTTCAAGCTGGGGTAGCTCAACCGAATTGCCTCGCTGCCATCCACGACGGTGGTGGCTCCCTCTCCCCCTGTGGGAGAGGGTTGGGGTGAGGGGTTCAGGTCCCTCGATAGAGCTTAACCCCTCACCCGGATCACATCTGACGATGCGATCCGACCTCTCCCACAAGGGGAGAGGTGAAGAAGAGAGGCGTCACTTGTCCCCGACCTTGAACGGCGGCTCCTTGCCGGGCGGGACGGTCGTTTCCGACATCGCCAGCATCATCGCGACCGTCATGTAGCTGCCGGCCACCGCCGTCAAATCCACGATTTGCTGATCGTTGAAGACTTTCTTGGTCCGCGCATAGGTTTCGTCGGAGACCTTTTGCGTGGTGGTGAGTTCATTGACGAAGTCGTATACGGCTGCCTCATCCTCGGCCATCTTCGACGGCCGTTTGCCTTCCTTCAACTCGGCGATGATGTCGGAGGACAATCCCGCCTTGGCCGCCAGCGGCGCATGCGCGAACCATTCGACTTGCGAGCGCCACTGCCGCCCGATGATCAGGATCGCAAACTCGTTGAGTTTGGTCGGGACCGATGTTTCCCAGCGCAAATAATGGAAGAGATCGAACAGGCGCTGTCCAAGCACGGGGCTTCGCATCCAGGAGTTGTAGGGACCGCCGATGCCCACGCTCGATATCTTCATGATCTGCTCGCCGAGCGGCTTCTGCGCGTCGCTGAGCTGATCCATCGTAAGTTGCGGGAAGCGCGGCTCCTTGCCGGTGGCAGGCGCGGCAAACATGGTCGCGGCGAGCCAGCCGCTGGCCGCTGCCAACATCATCGATGACATGACAAGAGCAGATTTCATGATTTCCTCCGGGTGTTTTTTGTACCCGGATGCTAGTCGAGCCGATCGCGCAACGCTACTCAGATCGCACCGATCGCAGCGAGGCAGGCCTGCGAAATCGTCATGCGGTCAGCGATATGGCGCGGTTCGCGCACATCGAGATTGAGCGCGAACACCGTGTTCGCGCTGCCCTTCTCGGCCCATCCGACCAGCCAGCCGAGCGAGCCGTGCTCGCGGTCCGTCAGGCCGGTCTTGGCGCGGATGACTGCGTCGCCGACTTTGGTGACGGGAAGAATATCGCGCACGAGGTCTTGGGCACGCTTCGAGACAGGCAGCACGCCACGCCGCAGCCGATCGACGAAATCGACCTGCTGCACGAGATCGATACGCAAATCACCCCTCACCCAGAACCAGTCGATACCGCCGCCGATATTGCGGTTGCCGTAGTCGAGGGTATCGACATATTTCTGCATCCGCTCAGGTCCGATCCGGCGCGCAATCTCCTGATAGACCGGAAAGGCCGACACCGCGATCGCCGAGCGCAGGGTGTGATCCCTGTTCCAGGCCTCGTTATCGTGCTTGACGCCATCCCACTTGAAGACGTCCTTGTCGGGGTCGCCGACCACGCCGGTCTCGAGCGCAATCACCGAATTGGCAATCTTGAAGGTCGAGGCCGGCAGCCTCGCCTCACCCGAGCGATCGGAATCGCTGGAGATGACGAGGTAATCATCGACCTTGTAGCCGACGAAGGTGCCGGCGGTTCCGGCGTCCGCAAAAAGCTTGGCGAGATCGGTGCGGATTTCGCCGCGCGGCGGCGCATAATTCGCCAAGGCCTTCGCCGGCAAGACAGCTGCGCCCGCGAAAATTCCAAGGGCGTGACGACGACTGATCGTGGGGCTATTCATGCGACGACGATGCCGGCCAGTTCGTGGTGAAACGATGACGACGAACTAGCGCACCCGGCCCGACAGCCTGAGCACAAAGATCAGGACTTCGGCGACCGCCTTGTAAAGCTCTGCCGGGATTTCCTCGCCGAGCTCCACATTGGACAATGCGCCCGCCAACACTTCATTTTCCTCGATCGGAATGTTGTTGGCTTTGGCGACCTCGATGATCTTGGCGCCGAGGCTGCCTTTGCCCTTGGCGACGACGCGCGGCGCGCCAGTGCGATCGTAATGCAGCGCGACCGCGAGCTGGTTTCTCCGGCTTTCGCTCATGATGCCCGATCCAGGAAATGCCCGGCAGGCGCGGCCGCCGGCTGCGGCGGCGCGCCGTCGCGGATCACGATATCGCCGGGGGTCAGTTCCGCCCGGCTCAAGGCCTGCGTCAATTGGGAAACCCCCGCCCGCAACTGCGAGGCGGTCGCGGGCCGCTCGGCCCACATCCGTACCGAGGTGCGATCGCCGTTCAGCGAGACCAGCGCATGCACGGGGCCTGCGGGCTCGACATTAAGCGAGAACCGCGCGCGCCATACGGCTTTGGCGGCGCCGGCTTCGCGACCTCCGCCATCGCGCGAAATCTCGAACTGCGCCATCGCCGTGCCCTGGGGTGTCGCGAACGGAATTTCAAAATTCCAGCGCGGCGTGACATCGACACGTTGGGAGGAAGGATCGGCCTGACCGGGAAGCGAAGCGATCTGCAGCAGGGTCTGCCGTGCGATCGCGCCATCCGTGTCGTCCAGAATCTGCTGAAGCGCCGTGTTGAGCGGCATATGCGACGAAAGCGTCGCCGGTGCCACCGGCTGCGCCGAGGGCAGCGCGCCATTGACCGGTGGCGGCGGCAGATTGGTGCGGGCGAAATCCGGATCGTCAATGGCGGAAGTGCGCACACCGGTTACAACGGGCAGCAACGCCAGCGCCTGGCCGTTTTCGGACAGAAGCTGTGACAGATTTGCTGCCGCGAGCGGCGTCAACTGAACCGCTTCCTGCAACAGGTTGAGCGCCGCACCGGTCGCGGCCGCGCGCGCTGCTGCATCAGTGGGCACTGCCGTCGGCGCCAGCGTTGGGCTGCCGGCGGCAAGGTCGAGGATTTCCTGCGCGATCCCCGTTGCCGAGCCTTGTCCTGAGGCTGCCGGCGCGGCCGGGGCCGTACCGGTCGATAGCGCAGCCGATGCCGCGCTGAGCAGAACCTCTTGAGGTGCGAGTTCGGGTGCAACCGCGGCGGGCGAGCCGCTGGCTCCGGCGAGAAGTTCGCTCACTTCCGTCAAAACGGCGGCAGTGAGTACCGCCCCCTGCTGCAGCGTGCTTGCCGATGGCGATGCAGATGCAGGCGTTGCGACCGATCCGGTCGTAGCCGGATCCGACGGCGCGGCCGTCGATGGTGGTATCACCTCCGTTGCCGCGGCGGCCTGCGACGCCGCGGGCTGGAGCGTGGATGCCGAGGCCGTCGTGGCCGTGCCGGCGGCCACGGTCACATCCGAAAGCACCGATGTCAGCGTCTGACGCAGCACCAGCAACGCCGCCTTGAGATCGGGGACACTTGAAGCCAACGCCGATCCGGACGCGAGCGAGATTTCCAGAAACAGACCGGAGGATTGAAATGCCTCCTGGACGGCATCGGCGGTCAAATTCTGATCGAGAGGAATCTGCTGCGCCAGCACCTGCGCGACGGCCTGCTGGACCTGGGGCGGCAGGTTTGGCAATCCGGCGGCTACGCCCAAATCAGCAAAGAGCTGTGCGAGCGAGGTTTGCTGGGTCACCGCCGTTTGCGCAGCAATGGATACCGCTAATGTCTCGAGCGGCGTCAGTGGATTTGAAGGCGTTACCGCGTCCGTCGTCGGGTTGGCGGCGAGGCTTGCCGCCAGCGACGGCGAAAGCGTGATGACGGCATTGGAGGTCGCACCGGCGCTTGCGCTCGTCTGGCCTGTCGGCGTGCTCGGCTGATTGACGATCGAAAGCCCGATACCGCCTGGAGTCTGCGTGACCTGCAACTGAAGCGTCTGGCCGGCCTGAAGCGGCACCTGCGTTGCCGCCTCGATAGTCTGGTTGCCGATGGCCAGCTGCACCTGGTTGTTGCCGAGGACCTGCAAGACCTCGGCGGTAATCACCTGCCCTGCCTGCAGCACGATCCCGCTCGCAGCCGGCGTGCTTGTCGCCGGCGCAGCTGCGGATTGAATATTCGACGTGATCGTAATGGCCATGATTCACCGGGACAAGCAGCGCCGAGGCTAGCTCCCTGTCGTAAACCTGCCGTTAACCGAGACGTTTCTAGTGAAGTCTTAGCCGCCTTGACGCAGCTCTTTAAGAGCGGCGGCGACCGCGTTGAAATCGACCAGTTTCGCGGCCTTTCGTGCCGCCACTTCGTCGTCCACGCCCCATTTTTCGACGTTCCAGTCCTCATCGACATGGGCCGCGGCCCAGACCTGATCCGGGTTGATCACGCCATGGAACAGCGCAAGCGCCAATAGCGCCGATCCGGTCAGGCCGGTGATCACATGCAACGCGGCGATCATCCAGGGGTCGCCGGGCAGCGCCCCGCGTGCCGCCGCGATCGCGGCGTCGGGCTGGCGGACATGCATCACACCTTCGGCCAGCATGAAATGCGCGCCCAGCGCGTCCCTGGCCCAGAACAGGACCGGGTCCCAATGGGTGGCCTCGCGCGCCACCAGCCCCTCGGGATGGCCAGCGCGATAGAACAAGAGATCGGAGGCGAAATATTTGGCGACATCATCCCTCACCGCCTCCGCCTGATCGACGACGCCCTGCACGACGCTGTTGGCAAAACGCGTCAGCGGCATCGTCAGCGGTTCGATGAACTCACCTTGCGCGTTCCACTCCGCCGCGATCATCTCGGCCAGCGCGCGCGCCGGCACGATGACCGTGCGGCCGGATGGCGTCTTGGTCGGCTTGCCGTCGAGCGTGACGGTGTAACCGCCATCGGCCTCGCCGACGCCCGCGTCGGCATAAAACCGCTTGCGCTGGACCGCGCGCGACGAGCGCCGCGCCGCCTCCATCGGGTTGGCTTCGGATTGGCCCGCGATGTCGTCGAAGAGTTCGCGCATGGTCACTCGGCTTTGGTTAAGTAATATCTTTCGCAAATTACGACAGGCCCAGCGTTAAAGGAAGCGAACAGGCGGATCATGGCAACGATCGGAACAAGGGCCGCCGTTTTGTTCCTCAAGCTATTGGGGCTGGTTTGCGCGTGGTCCACGCCATCGGCGGCCGGATTCCGCTCGCCGGAATCGCTGGTGCGCAACGTCTACGCCTATTACGGCGATCGTACTTCTACCCTCTCCAGCGGACTGCCGCACGATGAGGAGACCGTCCACCAATTCTTCGATCCGAGCCTGTGGGACGCCTGGCGGGCACCGACCAAAGCGCCGTACGACTTCTTGGTGCAAAGCGCGAGCTGGAAACTCAGCGCGGTATCGATTTCGATCCTGCGCAAGCAATTCGACAGGACTTACGTCACCGCAACCTTCGACAACAAGGGAAAGCCGGTGACGATGAACTTCATCCTGGTCAACGGTCCGGACGGCTGGGTGATCTACGACGTCGAAAGCCCGCACGATTCCTTGCGCGCATATCTCACGCAGTACAGAAATTGATCCGTTCACTCTTCCGGCGCATGCTCGATCGGGTCGAAACGGTCGTGCTCGAGACCAAGCAGGTTCCAGGATTGCAGCATGTGCGGCGGCAGCGGCGCGGTTGCATCGATCACGCCGCCGCGCGGGTGCGGGATCACGATCCGGCGCGCCAGAAGATGTAGCCGGTTCTGCAAGCCGCCCGGCAACTGCCAGTTTTCCTTGTTGAAGTATTTGGGGTCGCCGACGATAGCGTGGTCGATATGGGCCATATGCGCACGCAACTGATGCGTCCGGCCGGTCACCGGTTTCAACGAGACCCAGGCTAGCTTCTGGGCTGAAGTTTCCACGACCGCGTAATACGTGACGGCGTGGCTCGCGCCCTCATCGCCATGTTCGGCGATCCGCATGATCGAATCTTCCTCGCTCTCTTCTTTCGCAAGGTAAGTCGAGATACGGCCCTGCTTGGGCTTGGGCACGCCGGCGACGAGTGCCCAATAGATCTTGCGCGCCGAGCGATGACGAAACGATCCGGTCAATGCGCTCGCGGCAAAGCGCGTTTTGGCAACCAGAAGACAACCGGATGTTTCCTTGTCGAGCCGGTGCACCAGGCGCGGCTTTTGTCCTTTCGCATCGCGCATCACTTCCAGCATCTGGTCGATATGGCGCGTGGTGCCGGAACCGCCCTGCACGGCGAGCCCAGCCGGCTTGTTCAGCACCAGCACGTCGTCGTCTTCATAGATCGTCATCTCCTTCAGCGCGGCGAGCGTCTTGGCGCCGGCTTCCGAGAGATGCGCGGTCGCGCGTGGCGTATCCAGCTTCAGCGGCGGGATGCGAACGCTTTGGCCTTCCTCGAGACGATCCTTGCTGTCGGCGCGCTTGCCGTTGACGCGCAGCTCGCCTTTACGAACGATGCGCTGGATGTGGGAGAACGACAGGCCGGGAAAGCGCGCTTCCAGAAAACGGTCGACGCGCATGTTGTTCTCGTCAGCCGTCACGGTCACGGTCTGCACTTTGGTGGGCAATAGCGCCGCTTTATCCTCAGTGGGCGGCGGCGCCGCCACAGGCTTTGGCGCGCGAGACGCGGGGGCCACCAACCGCTTGACGGCAGGCTTGCTGCCCAGCCGATGCCCGGGCGAGCGCTCAGCCTGCGAGCCCCGATAGGGCCGCGCGCCTTTTGGACGGTCGCCTGCATTGCGTTTGGGCAGCGGTTTTCTGGTACGGCGGCTCATGAGGGTGGCGGCTCCAAGGACAGGCCTTGGGGTAGCCCAAAAGGCGCGAATCGTCACGGCGAAATGAATACTAATCAGGGGCAGGATCGGCCATGTTGCGCCGCGTGGAGACCAAGGGAGTATTCAAAGGTGTTTTTGCCGAGCTTTGCTTCACCAAAGGGTGCCTTGCGGAAAGGTGCTTTAGCTGCGGTTGCGGCTGTCGTCGCCCTATCGGCATGGGCCGCCGAAAGTCCGATGCCGCCGGACATCGCCAAAAAGCTCGCCGAGCTCGGCCGCGTCATCGATCCGGAGGCCACCGCCAAGCTTTATGCTCCCCTGCAGCCAACGGAACCCTATTTTGGCTATCGGATCGAGCGCGACCTCAAATATGGCCCTGCCGAGCGTAACCGGCTCGATATTTTCATGCCGCAAAACCTGACATCCGGCCGGCCGGTGCTGATCTTTGTCCACGGCGGCGCGTTCGTCCGCGGCAACAAGCGGATGCCCAATAGCCCGTTCTACGACAACGTCATGCTGTGGGCGGTGAAGAACGGCTTCATCGGCGTCAACATCACCTACCGTCTTGCGCCGGCATCTCCCTGGCCCGCGGGCGCCGAGGATGTGGCGGCAGCCATTAAATGGGTCTCGGACGAGATCGGCGAACGCGGCGGCGATGCCTCGCGCATCTACCTGATGGGCCACTCGGCCGGCGCCATTCACGTCGCAAGTTATGTGTCGCATCCGGAATTCTACAAGGTGAAGAACGGCGGCCTGAAAGGCGCGATCATGGTGTCCGGCATTTACGACCTGACCGCGGCCCCGCTCACCGATCCCGAGCGCGCCTATTTCGGCAATGATGCTTCCCGCTACGCCGAGGAGTCCTCGCTGCCCGGCCTCCTGAAAACGAACATCCCGCTGATGGCGGCAAGCTCCGAACTCGATCTGCCCGGCTTTGTAAAGCAGCTCGATCAGTTCAAGGACGCTACCTGCAAACGGCCAAGCGGATGCGCCCGCACCGTGATGCTGCCGCAGCACAGCCACATGTCGGAAGTGTATTCGATCAACACGGAGGACACGCGGCTGACCGATCAGATTCTGGATTTTGTCAAAACCGGGAAATAAACACCGCGTTGACAGGTTCACACCCGCAGCGCATATTTTCGCCGGGTGGATACGACCCGCTGCTTGCGCCCCTGTCGGGGATGGTGAACGTATCAAGCCGCTTCAGGCCTCCTTTGCCAAAGCGAACGAGTCAGTAACGCAAGCGTCTGACTATTCTCGTTCGCCAATGCAGAGGTTCTCCCATGCGCGATTTCCGCGATGCGAAGGCTATGGCGCAGACGCTGCGCGACACCCTCAAAGCCAAATCGGTCTCACTCACTCACAGCGAAAGTCTTGAGATCGTAGCCAGGACTTTGGGTTTTCATGATTGGAATGTGCTGGCAGCGACCATTCAGGCAAGCCGGCCTGCTGGCACCGAGCCATCGAAGACGCCGGCCCAATCCGACGGCAGCTTGATCTTCCCGGTCATTCCGCTACGCGATCTCGTACTGTTTCCGCAAATGGTCGCGCCGCTGTTTGTCGGACGGGACAAGACCAAGCGTGCCATCGAAAGCGCGCTGGCTGACGACGGAACGCTGCTTGTCGTAACGCAGCGCCGTTCGGGCGACGACGATCCCTCGCTTGAGGACCTCTACCCGGTCGGGGTGACGGCGAAAGTAATCCAACGCGTGCCGCTCAACGACGGCACGCTCAAAGTTACGGTTTCGGGTGCGCGACGCGTCCGTATCGCGCGAGCAGTCGAAGGCGAATTTCTTGCCGCCGAGACTGCTGATATCGACGATGTCCGCGGCGAAGCCACCGAGGAAACGATCGCACTCTCCCGCGAGATCGCAGAGACGTATCAGAGTTACGTGAAAAATCCTGTATCGCGCTTCCTGGCCTATATTGCCGAACCCAGCCTGTTGGCCGATACGGCCGCGCCGTTGCTGCAAGCGCTACGGTCGCCGGGCATCGATGGGATGCAGCAGATCCTTGAAACGCCCGATGTGGTCCGGCGGCTTGAAATTATTCTGGAGCTCATGAAGGCCGCCCAGAAGGCTGCTTAGGGTCACCTATCTCTGCGTCCGCTCGCGCCTGAGCTTCGCCCAGTAGTCCAAGCGCTTGCGGATCTCTCGTTCAAAACCGCGATCGGGTGGGTCGTAAAAAATCTGACGCCCCAACGCGTCAGGAAAATAATCCTGGCCGGAGAATGCGTCCGGCGCGTCGTGATCGTAATCGTAGCCCTCGCCGTAGCCTTCCTGTTTCATCAATTTGGTCGGCGAATTCAGGATGTGTTTTGGCGGTAGCAGCGAACCGCCCTCCTTGGCGGCGCGCATTGCCGCGCCAAACGCCTTGTAGGCCGCGTTCGATTTCGGCGCGGTCGCAAGATAAATCACGGCTTGCGCGATCGCGAGTTCGCCTTCCGGATGTCCCAGAAAATCGTAGGCGTCCTTGGCGGCATTGCAGATCACGAGCGCCTGCGGATCGGCAAGGCCAATGTCTTCCACCGCCATCCGTACCACACGCCGTGCGAGGAACAACGGGTCTTCGCCGGCATCCATCATTCGCGCGAGATAATAGAGCGCAGCGTCCGGATCGGAGCCGCGCACCGACTTATGCAGCGCCGAGATCAGGTTGTAATGGCCATCGGCCGATTTGTCGTAGATCGGCGCCCGGCGTTGCAGGATCGTCTGCAACTGCGCGGCATCGAAGACTTCGCCCCCGCGTGCCGAACGCCAGACCTCTTCGGCCAAAGTCAGCGCGGCGCGGCCGTCGCCATCGGCCATGCGCACCAGCACCGCGCGAGCCTCGGTATCGAGCGGTAACTGTCGTCCTTCGATTGTCTCGGCGTGAACGAACAGTTTTTCAATCGCGCTCGCGTCGAGCGAACGGAACACCAGCACGCGCGCCCGCGACAACAGCGCCGCGTTGAGTTCGAACGACGGATTTTCCGTGGTAGCACCGACGAGCACGACGGTGCCGTCCTCCATGACCGGGAGAAACGAATCCTGTTGGGCGCGATTGAAACGATGCACCTCATCGACGAACAGCAGCGTGCCCTTGCCGGTCTCACGCCGCGCCCGCGCCGCATCGAACACTTTCTTCAGGTCGGCGACGCCGGAAAACACCGCGGATATCTGTTCGAAATGCAGTTCGGTGGCGTCCGCCAAAAGCCGCGCCACGGTGGTCTTGCCGGTGCCCGGCGGTCCCCAGAAAATCAACGAGCCGAGCGTGCGCGTCTCGAGCATGCGCGTCAGCGCGCCATCCGGTCCCAGAATGTGATCCTGACCAACGACCTCGGTGAGCGCGCGCGGACGCATTCTGTCAGGCAACGGATGCGGCGCATCCTGCGATAGCCCCGCGGCGGCGAAGAGATTAGCGCCTTGCTGTGTTGGCTTCCGGCTCATCCGCCGAGCGTGACGTTGATTTGCTGGCCGCCGCGCACGATCTGGATCCGCCAGAGCCGCGAACTATCCCGCGTCGCCTTTTCAAGATCGTTGGTCTTGGCGATTTTCTGGCTGTTCACGGCAAGGATGATGTCACCCTTCTGAAAGCCGACATTGGCCGCCGTGCTGCCGTCGGCAAGATCCGTCACGACCACGCCTTCGGTATCCGCATCCAGATGCATTTCGTCGGCCACCGCCGGCGAGATATTGGCAACCTTCGCCCCTTGGAACGGCGAGCGCGTCGTCAGCACGATCTCATTGCGTCCGACATCGGGCGCGGTCTCAAGCGGGATCGTCAGCTTGACCGGCTTGCCGGCCCGCTGCACCTCGATCTCCGCCGTTCCACCGAGCGGGCGCGTCGCGAAGCGGTAGTCAAAGGCATTGGGATCATCGACCGCCTGCCCCTCGATGGCGACGATCAGATCGGACAGTTTGAGGCCGGCGCGGGCGGCCGGACTGCTGGGCACGACGTTGGCGACGAGCGCGCCGCTCGGCCGGCGCAGCCCAATCGTCTCAGCGATCTCCGGCGTCACCGCCTGCAACCGGGCGCCGAGCCACGGCCGCTTCACGGCCTTGCCGCCGCTTCGGGCCGAGGCCACCACGACGCGCACCATATTGGCGGGGATCGCAAAGCCGATGCCTTGCGAGCCGCCGGAGCGCGAGAAGATCGCGGTGTTGATGCCGGCGAGCTTGCCGGTCATGTCGACCAACGCACCGCCGGAATTGCCGGGATTGATCGCCGCATCGGTCTGGATGAAGAACTGATAGTCGGTGATGCCGACTTGCGTCCGCGCCAGCGCCGAAATGATCCCGTGGGTAACGGTCTGGCCGACGCCGAAGGGGTTGCCGATCGCGAGCACGACGTCGCCGACCTGCAACTCGTCGGAATTGGCAAAGTCGAGCGTCGGAAATTTCTCGTGGACGTCCTTCAGATGAAGCACCGCAAGGTCGCTTCTGGAATCCTTGAGCACGATCTCGGCCTCGAATTCGCGTTTGTCGGAGAGCGAGACCTTGACCTGATCGGCGCCCTCGATGACGTGGTTGTTGGTCACGACCAGGCCGGACGCATCGACCATCACGCCCGACCCGAGCGAACGCTGCACCTGCTCCGGCATCTGGCCGGGCACGCCGAAGAAGCGGCGGAAAATCGGGTCATCGAGCAAGGGATTGCGGTCCTGCACCGTTTTGGCGGCGTAGACGTTGACCACCGCCGGCTGCACCCGCTGCACGATCGGTGCGTAAGACAGCCGCAACTCTGAAGCCGAAGACGGGACGCGCCGGTCCTGCGCCAGTGCCGGTGTGGCGGCAAGTATGGCGACGGACAGCACCGCGAGGAAACGAGCAGCAATCATGAAGGGATTCCCTGAAGATTCAGAGGCCAAATATAGGGGGCTGCGCCTTCGATTAGAAGTAAATAGGCCCTTTTTACACTCACTCTGGAGTGGGCAATTTGGCGTCAAATGGTCAGAAACATCGCCTCCCCGCAAAGGCTTGCAATTGGCGCTCGCCGCCGATTTGATAGGCACCCACGCCGTCAAACTTTGGACCGTTAATAGGAGAACTGCCGGATGAAGGCTGTCGGATACAAGAAGTCGCTTCCCATCGACACCCCGGATGCCCTGATCGATTTCGAGGCCGCAAAGCCCGAACCGAAGGGCCGCGACATCCGTGTCGCGGTCAAGGCGATCTCGGCCAATCCCGTCGACTACAAGGTCCGCAAGCGCGCAGCACCTCCCGAAGGCGAATTCAAAATCTTGGGCTATGACGCGGCCGGCGTCGTCGACGCGGTCGGGCCTGAGGTGACGCTGTTCAAGCCGGGTGATGAGGTTTTCTACGCCGGCTCGATCCAGCGGCAAGGCACCAATTCGGAATTTCATCTCGTCGATGAGCGGATCGTCGGCCGCAAGCCGAAGACACTGTCGTTTGCCCAAGCGGCGGCCCTGCCGCTGACCTCGCTCACGGCCTGGGAACTACTGTTCGACCGCCTCGGTGCAGTACCCGGAAAAAGCGTCGATCCCCGCACTCTGCTGGTGATCGGCGGCGCCGGCGGGGTCGGCTCGATCATGATTCAGCTCGCGCGCCGTCTGACCGGGCTGACTGTGGTGGCCACGGCCTCACGGCCGGAATCACAGAAGTGGTGTCTTGAGCTGGGCGCTCACGCGGTCATCGATCATACCCAGCCGTTGAAGGAGCAGATCGAAAAGCTGAAATTCCCGCCGCTGGCGTTGGTCGCAAGCCTCACCAACACCGACCAGTATTACAAGGCGCTGGCGGACATCATGGCGCCGCAGGGCCGATACGGCCTGATCGACGATCCCGCAGAATTCAACGTCGGCGTCTTCAAGGGCAAATCGATTTCCATTCATTGGGAATCGATGTTCACCCGCTCCTCGTTCCAGACGCCCGACATGATCGGCCAGCACAACCTGCTCAACGACGTCGCCGACCTCGTCGACAAGGGCGTGCTTCGGACCACGCTGGGCGAGAGCTTTGGCGCGATCAATGCCGCCAACCTGAAGCGTGCGCATGCGCTTCTGGAGAGCGGAAAATCGCGCGGCAAGATTGTGCTGGAGGGGTGGTAGTCTCCGTCGTCATTGCGAGCGTTAGCGAAGCAATCCAGTCGAACCGCTGAGGAATTTCTGGATTGCTTCGTCGCTCTCGCTCCTCGCAATGACTCATCATGCAATCGTTTCAACGATACCGCCCTCGGCGCGAAGCGCCGCGCCGTTGGTCGCGGACGCCTCTTTGGAGCTGACATAGACCACCATGTTGGCGATTTCGTCGACGCTGGCGAAACGTTGCAGCAGCGAGCTCGGGCGATGCTGTTTGACGAACTGACCGGCGGCTTCTGCTTCGGACTGGCCGTTCTGTTTGGCGAGGTCCTTCACGAAGCCCTCGACGCCTTCGGACATGGTCGGGCCGGGCAGGACGGCATTGACGGTGACGCCGGTGCCGCGCGTGAGCTTGGCCAGCCCGCGTGAGATCGACAACTGCGCGGTCTTGGTCATGCCGTAGTGGATCATCTCGGTCGGGATGTT
>DATHPL010000560.1:0-3694 GCA_035483915.1 Bradyrhizobium sp. | reverse complement strand
GCGAAGCCGCGGTCGCCGTTGAAGCGCTCGATCCCGGAGTTCCCTACGAAAGTAGGTGGGCACCATATGTCCGGATCCACGGACCCGGCCAGGGACAGTTCCCTAAAGGATCGATAAGGCCCCGGGGATATATGGCTCCTGACGCACGACGCAGCCTCGCGGAACCAATGTAACAACGAAGCGACCGAATAACCAGCGGCAGCAGCGCGAAAGCACCGCCGGTTAGGCTTTTCTTCACTCTGCTCCGCTCACGACGACTTCTATCGGCGTGGGCGCAAATCCGGCGGCGGGGTTGTTTTGCTGCGGACAGTTGGAGATCACGACAATCAGCGGCATTTCCGCCCGCAACACCACGTAATCGCCCGGCTTTGAAATTCCTTCCGATATCGTCAGTTCGCCATCGGCGGCGAACTTGACCCTCATGAAGAAATTGATGTTCGAGACGATTTCCGAAGGCGACATCGCCCACTTGGCCAGTTCTGCGATGAAATTGGTCCGGCAGCTTTCCGTCTTGTCGACCCCGTAGCGAACCTTGTCGATCTCGCAGCTGCAGCAGCCGGCCAGGGTATCGTGATAACCGCAGGTGTCTTCGAGCACCGACATCATGGCGCGCGCCCGGTCCGAATAGATCTTCGATCCCTTGGTGATGTAGAGCGATTTGTTCAGCCTCACCGTAGTCGGGATATTGATCCGGTCGAGCGGGAGTTCGGCGCCGTAGCAGAGGAAGTCAATCGCCTGCTGCCCCATGGTGTCGATCAGCTTCAGCGTCTGACCCGGCTCGAGACGCGCGGACCATCGGCCCTTCGCCTCGACGGTTTCACGGCGAATGATAGAGTTCTGAGCGGGCGCCATCCTACTTTTCCCTTCTGCTTACAGGCCGCCACCCGGCGGACTCTCACTTGAACCATCCCATTCAGTTCCGAAAAATAGTAATGTATAAGAGTTCACATCAGAAATGCTGATGTAAGGCCATGCAGGTTTCCAATTCGGATTTGACGTCGCTCGCGGTCTTTCGCTCCGTTGTCGAACATCGGAGCTTCCTCGGGGCGCAGGTCGCGCTCGGGCTCAGCCAGTCAGCCGTCAGCTTCCACATCAAGGGCCTCGAACAGCGGCTCGGCTTCCGGCTTTGCAGGCGCGGAAGAAGCGGTTTCGAACTGACCGACCGGGGAGCGATCGTCTACGACCAGTCGAAGTTGCTCTTCCTGGGCTTGGGGGCATTTGAAAGCGCGGTCGGCGGACTGAGAGACCGGCTTGTCGGAACGTTGCGGTTAGGCCTGGTCGACAACACCGTGACCGACCCCGACATGCCGATCTACCGCGTCATCGCTGCCGTCAGCCGAAAGGCGCCCGAAGTCATCGTCAAAATCGAGATCAAACCGCCCGAGCTATTGATTTCGGAGTTGGGCAACGGCGGAATTGACGTCGCGATCGTTCCCGAGACCCAAACTTATCCTGGCCTGCGCTTTTCCCCCTTGAGAGAAGAGCCGCAATCCCTGTACTGCGGCGCATCGCACCCGCTGTTTCGCGCAGCTCCCTCGAAGATCGATGCGAAGACGGTGGCACAATATCCGTTTGCGATCCGGCCTTATGCCAAAGGTTTTGAATTGCAGCACGTGCCCGGCGCGATCGCCAAAACCGCCGTCTCGAGCATGGAGGCCCAAGCCATGCTGGTGCTCAGCGGGCTCTATCTCAGCTATCTGCCCGAACACTATGCGAAGGCCTGGGTAAAGACGGCCGAAATGCGATCGCTCTCGCCTGGAATTCCCGGCATCTTCTCTAAATTCTTCCTGGCCACGAGAGCCGAAAAGCGATCGTCATCGATCCTGGATCTCTTCATTCAGGAATTGATCTCGCTGGGGTCGGAAAGGTCGCATCGCTCGAAGGGTCTGCTGCCGAAACCAGCGAGACGGCAACCGCGGAAAGATTCCGGATTGCTTCGCTAGCGCTCGCAAATGACGTCGGCGGCATTCCGCGCAAGCACGCTGGGCGCGAGACGCCGCTCGCGACGCGCGCGCTCTACCCGTTCCGGTAGGTGTAGCTGTAGCCGTTGAGCGCCGGCGCCCCGCCGAGATGCGCGTAAAGCACCTTGGCTCCGTCTGGAAAGAACCCCTTTTTGACGAGATCAATCATCCCTTGCATGGATTTGCCTTCATAGACGGGGTCCGTGATCATGGCTTCGGTTCGCGCGGCGAACCGGATGGCATCATTGGTTGCCTCACTCGGCACGCCGTAGGCGGGATAGGCGTAGTCTTCCAGAATAACGATTTCGTCGTCGCGCACCTTGCGTCCGAGTTCGACCAGTTCGGCGGTGTGATCGACGATCTGGCGGACCTGCGCGCGCGTCTGCGCGAGCGTGCCGGATGCGTCGATCCCGATGACACGGTTTGCGCGATCGTCCGCCGCAAAGCCGACGATCATGCCGCCTTGCGTCGAACCGGTTACGACACAGACGATGATGTAGTCGAAGGTGATCCCCATCTGCTTCTCCTGAGCGCGGACCTCCTCGGCGAAGCCGACATAGCCGAGGCCACCGTATTTATGCACCGATGCGCCGGCCGGAATGCCGTAGGGTTTGCCGCCGGAGTCCTTCACCGACTGGATCGCGTCTTCCCAACTCTTGCGGATGCCGATATCGAAACCGTCAGGGACAATTCGACTCTCGGCTCCCATCAACCGGGTCAGCAGAATATTCCCGACACGATCGTACACCGCGTCTTCGTGCGGCACCCAGCTTTCCTGCACGACCACGCACCTCATGCCGATCTTGGCCGCGGTCGCCGCAACCATGCGCGTGTGGTTCGACTGCACCCCGCCAATCGAGACGAGCGTGTCGGCGTTTGAAGCGATGGCGTCGGGTACGATGTATTCAAGCTTGCGTAGCTTGTTGCCGCCCATCGCGAGTCCGGAATTGCAATCGTCGCGCTTGGCGTAAATCTGCACCTTGCCGCCAAGGGCTTCCGTCATCCGCGGCAGGTATTCGATCGGGGTCGGACCAAAGGTCAACGGATAACGTTCAAACTTGTCGAGCCTCAGCATATCGATCTCCGGGTCACGCGGTCGGCGCAGATGTAGCGAAAATCCCGGAAAAGGTGCTCTCGAATTTGGTTCTATTTTTTACGTCAATTTCCTACAATGCGGCCAGAGATCATGAGATCCTTCGGAAAAATCGACAAAAGATGAAAGATTCATTCACCCCCTCGGGGCTCGACCGCATCGACCTCCGCATCCTTCGCCGTCTGCAACGCGACGGGCGGATGACGAATGCCGATTTGGCGAAGGCCGCCAACGTCAGCCCGGCCACATGCCACCGGCGGGCCCAGCGGCTGTTCGACGACGGCTATATTCGTTCCGTGCGCGCCGATATCTCGCCGGCCAAGGTCGAGCGCGGAGCACTTGTCATCGTCGGCGTGGTGCTCGATCGCTCGACGCAGGAGAGTTTCTCAGCCTTTGAAGCAGCGATCAGGAAATTGCCACTCGTGCTCGACTGCCATCTGGTGGCTGGCGACTTCGACTTCTTTCTCAAGATCCGCGTAAAGGACATTGCCGATTTCAATCGGCTGCACGGCGAACAGTTGATTGCCCTGCCCGGCGTCCGGCAGACCCGCACGTTCTTTGTCATGAAGGAAGTGGTCGATAATGCACCGCTCGATTTTTAGCGGGTAGCACACGGGGTTTGAACGCATTGAGGTGAAGA
>DATHPL010000559.1:0-1921 GCA_035483915.1 Bradyrhizobium sp. | reverse complement strand
CCACATCGTGCTGCGTGAAGTTGGCGGGCCCGGCCAGGCGGCCTTGAAGGAGGCGTCCGTGCTGGTGATCGGCGCGGGCGGCCTCGGCGCTCCGGCGCTGATGTATCTGGCGGCGGCGGGCGTCGGCACGTTAGGGGTGGTGGATGACGACGTCGTGTCGCTCTCCAATCTCCAGCGTCAGATCATTCACGATACCTTCGATGTCGACAGGTTGAAGGTCGACAGCGCGGCCGAACGCATCAGCCGCCTCAACCCGCACGTCCAATTCGCCGCGCACGCGACGCGGCTGAATGCCGACAATGCGATGGAGCTGATCGGAGGCTACGATCTGGTGCTCGACGGCTCCGATAATTTCGAGACGCGCTATCTCGTTTCCGACGCTTGCTTCCTGGCCGCCAAACCCTTGATCACCGCCGCACTCGGCATGTTCGATGGCTCTTTGACCACGATCCGGGCGCATGAGAAGAACGCCGAGGGCCAATTCAATCCGACCTATCGTTGTCTGTTTCCGGAGCCGCCGCCGCCCGGCACCGTGCCTCCTTGCGCGGAGGCCGGTGTCATGGGCGCGCTTGCCGGGATTTTGGGATCGATGATGGCGCTGGAAGCGATCCGCGAAATCGTTGGCTTCGGCGAGGGGCTGGTTGGACGGCTTCTGATGGTCGACGCCCGCGCCATGCGCTTCGAAACACTGCGCTACCAGCGCGATCCGCTCAACCCGCTCAATGGCGATACGCTCGTTATTACTGATTTGAGCGGGCATCGGTGACGTTTGATCAGGTTAAGTCGGTGGTGTTCTCCCTCCCCCTAAAAGGGGGAGGGTCGGGGGTGGGGGTCGATTGTTGCGTGGGGGGCAAATTGTTGATCCCCTCCCGCTTTACTCCGGCGTCGTAAAGCGACCTCCCCTTTTCAAGGGGAGGTTTAAGCGCGTTCACCTCAAGACGCGCGCTTCTCGCTGTCCATATGCACGAGCTGCGCGTCCGGATAGCGGTTGCCGGAAGCAACCCCAGGCGGGAATGCTTTCGCGAGCGCCGCGAGATGCGCATTCGTCAGCTTCACGTCGAGTGCGCCGAGCGCCTCGGTCAGCCGCTCGCGCCGCCGCGCACCGATCAAAGGCACGATATCGTTGCCCTGCGCCGCCACCCATGCGATCGCGACTTGCGCCGGCGTGGCGCCGAGGTCGCCGGCAATCGCGCGCAAGGAATCCACCAGTTCCAGATTGCGGTCGAGATTTTCGCCCTGGAAGCGCGGACTGCGGCCGCGGAAATCCTGCGCAGTGGCGCGATCCTTCGACCAGTGGCCGCTGATGAGCCCGCGTGACAACACGCCATAGGCGGTGATGCCGATGCCGAGTTCGCGGCAGGTTTTCAAGATGTCGCTTTCGATGCCGCGCGAAACCAGCGAATATTCGATCTGCAAATCCGCGATCGGATGCACCGCATGTGCCCGGCGGATGGTCTCAGAGCCGACTTCCGAAAGGCCGATATGTTTGATGTAGCCGGCCTTTATCATCTCAGCCATCGCGCCGATGGTCTCTTCGATCGGCACATTCGGATCGAGCCGCGCGGGCCGGTAGATGTCGATCGCCTCGACGCCGAGCCTTTGCAGCGAATAGCCAAGAAAATTCTTCACCGCCGCGGGACGGCTGTCGTAACCGTGCCAATTCCTCGCGACATCGCGCAACGCGCCAAATTTCACCGAGATCTGCACATTGTCGCGGTGACCTGAGGAAAGTGCCTCGCGGATCAGCATTTCGTTGTGGCCCATGCCGTAGAAATCGCCGGTGTCGAGCAGCGTGATGCTGGCGTCGAGCGCCGCATGGATGGTCGCGATGCTCTCGCTGCGATCAGCCGGTCCATAAAAATCGGACATGCCCATGCAGCCGAGGCCGATGACGGAAGTGCGGGGGCCGGATTTGCCGAGT
>DATHPL010000558.1:0-2844 GCA_035483915.1 Bradyrhizobium sp. | reverse complement strand
CGAGGCGCTCGCGTCGCTCGAAAGCGGCTGCACCATCACCACCACGATGTTTGCCAAGGATACCGCGCACCGCACGGTATTCCCTATATTCACCTCTGGCGGCGGCTTCGGCATGCCGGAGATGGAGGGCGCCGCTGATGTGCTGATGGTGGCCGACCCCACTAGCTTTCGCGTGCTGCCCTGGGCGCCCGGGACCGGCTGGCTATTATGCGATGTGTATTTCGCCGACGGCCGCGCGGTGCCGTTTGCGACGAGGCATCTGTTTCGCAAAGTGCTGGACCAACTCGGACAACGCGGCCTTGATTTCGTCGCCGGTCTTGAGGTCGAGTTTCATATCTTCAAGCTCGAAGACCCGAAGATGGCGCCCGAAGACGCCGGCCAGCCCGGACAGCCGCCGGAAGTCAGTTTGCTCTCGCACGGCTACCAATACCTGACCGAGCAGCGCTACGACCAGATGGCGCCGGTGCTCGACATCATCCGGCGCGATGTTCTGGCGCTCGGTCTTCCACTGCGCTCGGTCGAAGTCGAATTCGGTCCCAGCCAGTGCGAATTCACCTTTGCTCCAAGAAAAGGACTTGAGCCCGCCGACAACATGGTGCTGTTTCGCAGCGCCGTGAAGCAGATTGCGCAGCGGCACGGCTACCACGCCACCTTCATGTGCCGGCCGAAGCTGCCCAATGTGTTCGCATCCGGCTGGCATTTGCATCAGTCGATCGTCTCGCGCGACAGCGGCGAGAATCTCTTCATGGCGAAGGAGAGCGATGCGGGCTTAAGCCCGCTCGGCCGTCATTATCTCGCGGGCCTCCTGCAGCACGCGCGCGTCTCGGCAGTATTCGCCACGCCAACGATCAACGGCTACAAACGCTACCGCGCCTATTCGCTGGCGCCCGATCGCGCGATCTGGGGCCGCGACAACCGAGGCGTGATGGTACGCGTGCTCGGTGGTGTGAACGATCCGGCGACGCGCCTGGAAAACCGCGTCGGCGAACCCGCCGCCAATCCTTATCTCTACATGGCCTCGCAAATTCTTGCAGGCCTCGACGGCATCGATCGCGCAGTCGAGCCGCCGCCGCCGGCCGACACGCCCTACGAGACGCAAGCGCCCGCACTACCGAAGACCCTGCGCGAGGCGCTGGACGCGCTGAAGGCCGATAGCTTCTTTCGCGAAAAACTCAGCGCGGGCTTTGTCGATTATTATCTCCACATCAAGAACGCGGAACTCGAGCGCTTCCAGGCCGAGGTCTCGGACTGGGAGCAGCGGGAATATTTCGAGATGTTTTGAAAGGAGCGCTTGCCTTCTTATCCCTCCCCCCTTGTGGGGAGGGTCGACGCGCGAGTGAAATGAGCGTCAGGGTGGGGGATCGTCACAAAGAGCCCCCGCCCTGGCCTTCGCTGCGTTCCGGCCTTCCCTCCCCGCGACTCGCTCACGCTCGCAGGGGAGGGATAATACGGAGGCCTTTCGAATCTCAGAACACCAACTGCGTCCGCGCCCCGACCCAGTCGATGGTAGCGCCGCGATAGTTTGGCCCAGCGAAGAATTGCGGGTTGTCGACCACGACATGTTCGTAATCGAGCATGAATTTCATGTTGAGGTTCGGATACCAGTTGAGGCCGACGCCGTAACTCGTCTCCTTGCCGCCGCCATAGGTGGTGGTGCCGCCGGTGAAGACACCCGGAGCGGAATAGGCCGGCCCGAGCACCGCGGTCGTCAGATACGGACTGTTGAGGTTGATGACCGTAAAGCGTGTCGCCAGTTCGAGCGCGCCCCAGCCGGGGGTCCCCCACACCAGCGGCGATTCCGGAATCACGCCGGTATAGGCGCCGCGTGTCGGATCGTAATGCCTGACACCGCCGATGCTGTAGCTCGCCTGCAGATATCCGCCGTCGAAATTGAGTGTGGGACCGCTGACGCCGCCTTGCAGGTTGCCGGGCATCGTCGGCACGCCCGCGCGCGTATCGATGGTGTAGTGATAGTATTCGCCTTGCGCGAAGAAGTTCTTGTAGGAGCCCGCGACTTCGACACCGAACACCTGGCCGCCGCTCGCCGGAATATTTCCCGTCGCCAGGAACGAGGTCGGATCGACGCGAAGCTCGGGCCGGTCGGACAACGAAATCGCCTGGAGATTGGCGCCGGTGCTCGGATCGAACAGATTGGCATAGTTGAAGCCGATGTGGAACGTCGTATCCTTTTCCGCGATCACCTGGTAGGCGCCGCGGGCAAGGAAGGCGAGTTGCGGGCCTGCGCCGGTCATCTGCGCGCTGGTGACGCAAGGCGTTCCAGCTGTCACTGCAGTCGTGCCGGTGTTGCAGGAAGCGCCGGCGGTATGCAGTGCGCCGGCATTGGGACCAGTCAGGTAAAGACCCAGCCAGTACCGATCATTGTTGGAACGCACGTCGATCGCCGATCTGAAATCGCCGCCGCCAAACGTCGTGGCGATGACCTGCGCGCTCGAACGCTCCATAAACATCAGATCGTTCGAACTCGTCGCTTCCTCCAGCGTCCACGGCACGTCCATGATGCCGAAATCGAACGCGACCGGGAATTGCTGGCCGTGGCTGTAGAAGCCGTTGTAGGTGATGAACGCGTTTTCGACGCCCGACAGAAAGCTGTTGCTGGTCGTCGGGCTGGTGCTCGCGTTGGCGCTGGCCAGCGCATTGTCGATGTTGCTTGAGTCCGACGAATTGCCGAAATCGTAGACGAAGGCGTAGTGCCAGTCGCTCATGAACGTGCCGATGACACCGATGCGGGCGCGTCGCAGGTCGACGCCGTCGGACAGTCCCTTGCGGTCGAGCGTCTCCGGCCCGGGATTGTAGTTGGTATAGCCTCCGGTATCGAGCTGAAGA
>DATHPL010000557.1:0-4749 GCA_035483915.1 Bradyrhizobium sp. | reverse complement strand
TCGAACTCTTCCTTGTCCTTGGCGTGGCGCAGACGATCGAGGAATTCGCGAAACTCCTTCTGCTCGTCCTCAAGCCGCCGCAAGGTATCCGAGCGGTACTCGTCGAACGCGCGGTTGCCGCTTGAGGGCGGGCCGAAGCCGAAGCCACGGCGATAGGCCTGCCAGGTCTCCATGTGGTTGCGCATCCGCTCCATCTTGTACTGCATCCGCTCCATCTTGTTCGCCCAACGATCCTGATGACTCCAGCAACCCATTTTTCTGCTCCCAAGTGTGAAAAAGAGAAGGCCAAGACCGATCGGCCACCAGATGAGGAAGCCGAGTATCGTCACGGCGATCCAACCGGGATGCCAGGGCGAATGCAGCATGCGGGGGTGGTCGTACTCTTCGGTGGGGCCGCGCCATCGATTGACATCTGCGGTGTAGGCCATCTGCCTCTCCATCACGGCAACATGCCGTTGTGAATGTAAATAACATTTACATACGTAAACCCTTCCGGATTTTTGTCAAGCTGGGCGCAAGGCGGCCCGATTAAATTATTTTGGGCTACCCCATGGACCCGATGGCCGGCCCGACGGTTTCGGATCGGCCGAATCAGAAGCCGCCGCTCTCCGGTCAGTCAGAAAGCCGAGGCCGCGCAGATAGATCAGCACTTCGGCTTCTAGAAGTTCCTCCGCCGACATCGGCAACTTGCGCCGCGCCGCATCGCCACGCGCAAACAGCGAGGCCACGCCGTGCGACATCGACCAGATATGCAGCGCCATCATCAAGGCGGGCGGTCGCGGCGAGCCTGGCGGCGCCAGCGCTGCGAGCCGTTCCGCCGCCGCGCGTATCACGGCAAAGGCGCGCTCGCCGGCAGCCTGCAGGCCGGCGCTGACGTCGGCCGCAAGGCCGGATTCAAACATCGCGGAGTAGAATGCGGGCTTCTCGCGCGCGAAGGCGAGGTAGGCTTTGCCGACCCGCTCAAACGCCGAAACCGTGTCGGGGCGCCCATCATTCCAGGCTTCCGACAATGCGGACTCGAACTGTTCGAAACCTCGCTCCGCGATGTTCGACAGCAACTCGTCGCGGTCGCGAAAATGCCGGTAGGGAGCGGCCGGGCTGACGCCGGCGATACGCGCGGCGTCGGCAAAGGTGAAGCCGGCCGCACCTTTCTTGGCAATCAGATCAAGGGCTGCCTGCAGCAGCGCCTCTTTTAGATTGCCATGGTGATAGCCGCGTTCGGCGCGGCCCTCTTCCTTGCGCCAGCTCATGTTAAAGGCTTTTACATGAAGCCGGCGCCGATTAGAAGTCCGTGTGCCGCCAATAGCCGCTCACGGACTTCTACCTAAAGACGCGGTTAGCGGATTTCCCGGAAGGGTCTAGCCGGCGGGGATCGGAAGAACCGGCATGATCTCGACGGACTCACCCGGGAAGATCGAAAAATGCGGATGATCTTCAAACATCTTCGCAGCCGCCTCATGCGAAGCGGCACGAACCACCGTGAAGGCGCCGATCGGGTTGGTGATGTCGGTAATCCCTTGCGCGTCGACTTTCTTGGTCTTTCCGAGCGGGCCGCCCATCTCGACGATGGAAGCCTTGTGCTTTTCCACCCATGCTTTCCAGCCGGCGATACCGCGGATTTCCCTCGCCTTGCGTTCGGTTTCTGAAAGCGCATTCCAGGCCGCCCATTTCGCGCTGTTTTTGCTGCCGAGGAAGACAGCGAGGAACGTGTCATTCGTGCTCATCGGATTCTCCTTGAGGTTTGCAGTTTCTGTGGGTTGAAAGAACTCAGATCAGCGCGTGGCCGAACCGCGCTGCATTTCAGAAAAACCGGCCGCGGCTTCCTTTACGTCGGCCGGGAAGTCGGCCATTTCCATCACCTGGCGAATCTCGATCGTCTCGTTGTTGGCGGCCGGACAACGCTTGGCCCAGGCGATCGCTTCCTCGCGCGATTGGACATCGATCATCCAGTAGCCGCCGATCACTTCCTTCGATTCGGTGAAAGGGCCGTCGGTCACGACCGGCTTGCCGGTTTCAAACGAAACCCGGACGCCCATGGACGGCGGGTGCAGACCGTCGAGCGTGATCAGGACGCCGGCCTCCTTCAGAGCTTCATTGTATTTCATCATCGCAGCGACCGCTTCCACAGGCGGCATGGCGCCGGGCGCCGCAGCCTCATAACCCCGCGGAATCATCAGCATCATGAATCGCATCGTATTCTCCGTTTTGGTTCAGAAGGCCCCGGTCAGACCGGTGCTCTCTGATAAGACGATTGACCTCGGGCGATCCCGACATCGCAGGTGCAATTATTTTGGAGGCGATAGCGAAACAGGGCGAAATGGCCGTTTGCAGGCTCAATCCGCCGCGATCTCGCTGAGCGTGGTCCAGAAATCCGTGAATACCGATGGCGGTTTTGGCGAATCCATCACCCGCTGGGTCAGCAGAATGCCGGTCAGTTGCGCCTGCGGATCCGAATACCAGGATGTTCCGTAGCCGCCGTCCCAACCGAACCGGCCGGGCTTAGCCTGCGGATCGTCGAACCCGGTGAAAACGGACAGGCCAAATCCCCAGCCTCTGGTGGTCCCTAAGAACAATTGCGACTCGCGTTTCTCGTCCGCGACGATCTGGTTCGTCGTCATCGATGCCACCGATTCCGGCGACAGCACGCGCGCGCTCCCCAGACTGCCGCCATTGAGCATCATCTGGGCGAACGCGTTGAAATCGTCGACGGTGGAGACCAGACCCGCCGCGCCGTTTTCGAACGCGGGCGGAGTCGAAAACCGGCCCGTGACCGGAGGATCGAACACCTTCAGCTGTCGCGCCGCGGAATCGTTCATATAGGCCGTCGCGAAACGATGCTGCTTGTCCTTGGGCGCAAAGAACGCGGTGTCTTTCATTCCGAGCGGCGTAAAAATGCGCTCGCTCAAGAATTCTCCGAACGTCGTGCCCGCCACCCGCGCGATCAGCACGCTGAGGATTTCGCTGCCGCCGTTATAGAGCCATCGCTCACCCGGTTGGGACACCAGCGGCAGGCTGCCGTATCGCCGTATCAACTCGTCCGGCGGAAAGGACGGAAACACCGGACCGGGCGCGAGACCTGCTTCGGCATACGCGCGCTGGATCGGAAGACGTTCGGGAAAAATCGGAATGATGCCGTAGCCGCAGCGGAACGTCAGCAGATCGCGCAAGGTGATCGGGCGCCGTGCCGGCACGGTTTGATGGACCATCGCCTCGATCGTGAGCAGCACCTTGCGGTTGGCCAGTTCCGGCAGCCATCGATCGACGGGATCGTCGAGCTGTAACCGGCCCTCCTCGACTAGGATCATCGCGGCCGCCGCCGTGACCGGCTTGGTCATCGAGGTGATACGGAAAATCGAATCGCGCGTCATCGACGAGCCTTCGAAAGCGAGCCGCCCGATCGCGTCGACCTGGACCTCGCCATGGCGGCTCACCAGCATCACCAGGCCCGGCAGATCGCCGCGCTCGACATGGCCGGCCATCACACCGCGAAGACGATCAAACCCGGCTTTCGACACCCCACGGTCACCAGTCATTGCATCGCTTCCTTTTTCCTCACGAACCTGCCGCCACTTTTAAGGGTTCAACCATTTCAGCGGCCGCCTGCTTACACCGGAACCCATCGTCGCACCACGTCGGTAGCGCGCCGCGTTGGCGGCCGGGTCGGCCTAATGCCGACATTGTAGTGCCAGGTACCTGTTTGGCAGGCGGAGAATCGTCTAACAGGTGCTGTGATGTCGACGTGCAATCTGCGATGAATCGCCATAAACGCCGAGTGGCCGCCCGCAAATCCCAGACCGTTGCGAACGGTAGCGGCGGGCACGCTCCTAGCGCGCTCTATGAAGCCGCCCTCGGCCATTTGCAAGCAGGACGGCATCTGGACGCTCAGGTTTATTGCCAGCGAGCGCTTGCACTTGATGCCGGGCATGCCGACACGCTCCATCTCATGGGCCTGCTTTCCCTCCAAGCCAAACAATACGCCGCCGCTATCGACTGGATCGATCGCGCCAATCGGGCATCTCCGGCGACGGATTATCTTGCGAGCCTCGGCACTGCGCTGGAACAGCAAGGGCTTCACGAAGAGGCCCTGAAGGCATTCGATAAAGCGGTACAGATCAGGGCCGACGATCCCGATCTCTGGACACGACTGGCCAACGTTCTCGTGCGGCTGCAGCGGCGTGACCACGCTATCTTGAGCTTTGAGCAGGCGCTCAAGCTTGACCCGCGTTATTGGTACGCAGCGTATAACTACGCGTTTCTTCTGCTCCAGGCGGAACGTTTCGAAGAGGCCCTTATCAAGTTAAACCTGTGTAACGCCGAGAAGCCTGATCACGCCGCGACCCTGAATGGGCGCGGCACGGCGTTGCACAGGTTAAATCGATTTGAGGAAGCGCTGTCCGACAACAGGCGGGCCCATGCGCTGGACCCGGCCAATGCCGACATATGTAACGACCTCGGAGCGGCTCTGCAGAAGCTCGGCCGCCACGAGGAGGCGATCGAATGGTTCGATCGGGCGCTGGGTCTGCGACCAGGCTTCGTGTGGGCTCTCAACAACAAGGCTCTCACGCTCGCTGAACTTCACAAGTTCGACGAAGCGTTCATGCTGTACCGTCATGTGAAACAGATTGAGCCTGAAAACGCCGGAACCGACTGGAACATCGCCCTCATTCAACTGCTGAACGGTGATTTCGAGGCCGGCTGGCAAGGGCGCGAGGCGCGATGGAGAATACCGTCCCATCCGGGCACGGCCGG
>DATHPL010000556.1:0-4125 GCA_035483915.1 Bradyrhizobium sp. | reverse complement strand
ACGCGCCAGCACCAGGTTTTCAGCCACCGTCATCGCCGGCACCAGCGTGAAATGCTGGTAGACCATGCCCAAGCCCAGCGCGTGCGCATCCTTTGGATTGGCGATCGCCTGTTCGCGGTCGCCGACCAGGATGTCGCCTTGGGTGGCGTGGTAATAGCCCATGATGCATTTCACGAGCGTGCTCTTGCCTGCGCCATTCTCGCCGAGAAGTGCGTGCAGCGTACCGGGCCGGACCTTCAGTTCGACGTTGTCGAGTGCGACGAAGTCGCCGAAACGCATCGTCATCGCGATGGCGTCGATGCCGAACGCGCCGGACGGCGGGGGATATTCGCCGATTTTCACTAAATGGCTCCGATCAGGTCGGTGGATTTGGTTACCGCGCCGAACACGCCGCCCTGCATCTTGATCATCTGCAACGCGGCATCGTGGTTGCTCTTGTCGGTCGCGGCACAGCAGTCCTCCACCAGCACGCATTCGAAGCCGCGATCGTTGGCTTCGCGCATGGTGGTATGAACGCAGACGTCGGTGGTGATGCCGGTCAAGACGATGTTTTCGATGCCGCGCACGCGCAGCATCAATTCCAGGTCGGTGGCACAGAACGATCCCTTGCCGGGCTTGTCGATGATCGGCTCGCCCGGCAACGGTGCGAGGTCGGGAATGATTTCCCAGCCGGCCTCGCCGCGCACCAGGATGCGCCCGCACGGGCCGGGATCGCCGATCCCGGCGCCGATCTGGCGCGAGCGCCAGCGCTTGTTGGCGGGCAAATCTGCAAGATCAGGCCGATGCCCCTCGCGGGTATGGATGATGTGATAACCCTTGGCGCGCATCGCCGCGAGCAGCTTCTTGATCGGCTCGATCGGTGCACGGGTCAACGACAGGTCGTAACCCATCTTGTCGACATAGCCGCCGGGACCGCAGAAATCGGTCTGCATGTCGATAATGATCAACGCGGTGTTGGCGGGACGAAGGTCGCCATTATAGGGCCAGGCATAGGGCTCGGACTTGGTATAGCGCTCGGGCATGGTTGGCCTCGTTTACTTTGTGATCGACAGTTCAGCCGGCGCGCCGGTCAGCGTGCGCTTCGGCGAGCAGGTGATGATCATGATCGCGAGCGTCAGGATATAGGGCGCCGCGTTGAAGAGATGATAGCCGGAGGTGACGCCGACCGACTGCAAAGCCGGTCCGAGCGCCGCCGCGCCTCCGAAGGCCAGCGAGGCCCACATGCACAGCATCGGGTCCCAGCGCGCGAAGATGACGAGCGCCACCGCCGTGACGCCCTGTCCCGAAGACAGGCCCTCGTTCCAGCTTCCGGGGTAAAACAGCGACAGGAACGAGCCGCCGATACCGGCAAGGAAGCCGCCGATCATGGTCGCGCGCAGGCGGATCAACAGCACCGAATGGCCCATGGCGCGTGCGGCGTCCGAACTTTCACCGGCAGTGCGGACCAGAAGGCCCCAGCGCGTGGTCCGGAACGCCCAATAAAGAATCGGCGCCAGCGCGACGCCGAACAAAAACAGCACGTTGATGCGCAGCGCCGCCCGAACCTGCGCGATGTCGCTCCACCAGCCGAAATCGATCGCCGGAAGTCTTGCGGCGGTCGGCTCGA
Source organism: Bradyrhizobium sp. (assembly GCA_035483915.1). Taxonomy (GTDB): domain Bacteria; phylum Pseudomonadota; class Alphaproteobacteria; order Rhizobiales; family Xanthobacteraceae; genus Bradyrhizobium. Next base: position 2,519 of record DATHPL010000556.1, on the reverse strand, counting down.
TCAGTGGCTTGCCGAGATAGAAGGCTAAGCCCGTGCCGAACAACATGAGTGCAATACCCACCGCGATGTCGTTGACGCGCGGCAGCGAGCAAATGCCGGCATGCAGTGCGCCCAGCGCAGCGCCCGCAAAGCCCGCGGCGAGCACCCCGAGCCATGGCGAACCCGTCAGATAGGAGATGCCGTAGGCGCTCATCGCGCCCATCACCAGCGTTCCCTCGAGCCCGAGATTGATGCGGCCGCTTCGCTCGGTGATGCACTCCCCCAAGCTCACGAACAGGAACGGCGTGGAGACGCGGATGGCGCCGCCAAGCACCGCAAGCGGCACGGTCCAGAGCCCGATCGTTCCGTCAGCCGCCATATCGCTTGCCTTTCAAACTCATTTGCCTTTGAGGAAGCCGATCCGTCCGTAGACCGCGTCGCTTGCCAGCACGAACACGAAGATGATCCCCTGCAACACCTGCACCGAGGCGTCGGGCAGGCCGAGCCTTCGCTGCAGCAGGCCTCCGCTCGCGCTGATGCCGCCGAGCAGGATCGCGACCGGAATGACCGCGAGCGGATTCTGCCGCGACAGGAACGCGACCAGGATTCCAGTGAAGCCGTAGCCGGCGGCAAGGTTGGCGTTGGTGCGGCCCTGGACGGCGGCGACCTCGACCATTCCGGCGAGGCCCGCGCTGGCGCCGGCAATGAAACAGATGGTGAGGATCAGCTTGCCGACGGAGAGCCCAACGATCTTGGCGGCGCGGACATTGCCGCCGGCGACGCGCGCCGCGAAGCCGAAGGTAGTGTGATAGATCAAGACATAAGAGGCGATCGCGGCGATCAGGCCGAACACCAGGCCCCAATGCACGTCGGTGCCGGGAATCGAGCCGATCATGTTGGCCGCGCCGATCTCGCGGGTCGACGGCTTGTTGAGGCTCGCCGGATCGCGCATCACGCCTTCGACAAGATGGTTGAGGATCGCAAGCGCGATATAGACCAGCAACAGGCTCGATATCGTTTCGTTGACGCCGCGATATTGCCGCAATGCGCCCGACAGCAGGATCCAGAGGCCGCCGCCGATCATGCCGGCGGCCGCCATCGCCAGCTGAACCGCCAGTGGCGGCGCCCATTGCAACGTGAGTGCGATGGACGTCGCCGATAATGCGCCGATCAGCAACGCGCCTTCGCCGCCGATGATCACCATACCCAGTTGCGCAGGCAGCGCGGCGCACAGCGCGGTCAGGATCAGGGGCGCGGCGCGGGTCAGGGTGTTCTGCCAGGAGAACCAGGTCCCGAACGCGCCCTGGTACATGTAGAAATACAGGTCGAGCGGATTCTTGCCGAACAACGCGACAAAAATGCCGAAGACCACGAGCGCGCCGGCAAGCGCCGCGCCCGGGATCAGGACGTATTCGATGGTCGCGCCATGGCGCTGAAGAAATCCGGGGTCGGCGGCCGGAGCAATCGTGGCCGCCTCTGCCGGATCAGCTACTTCCGATGTCACGAAGTCGCTCCAATCACGCCTAATGTCACGACGTCGCGCCGATGACGCCCTCGACCAGATAGTCCATCTTCTCGAGCTCGGGATCCTTCTGGCCGCGCTCGGTGCCCGCGGTGATGACGGTCTTGCCCTTGTTGTCCATCAGCGGTCCCTTGAAGATCGCAAGACCCTTGGCCAGGAACGTGGCCTTGACCTCGTCGGCGTGCTTGCGCGCCTTTTCTCCTACCGCCGGGCCATAGGGCGAGACCTTGACGATCTCTTCCTGCAAACCGCCGCGGTAGAAGTTCGGGATGCCTTCGCCCGAGGCGATCATCTTGAGGAATTTCGGATAGAGCGCTTCCCAATTCCATTCCGCGCCCGTGAGATAGGCTTGCGGCGCGAGCGGCGACTGGTTGACGTGATAGCCGCACACCATGGCGCCGCGGCGGGCGGCATTTTCCACCATCGTCTTCGGACCGTCGACGTGGCAGGTCAGGACGTCCACGCCCTGGTCGATCAGGCTGTTGGTGGCTTCGGCTTCCTTGACCGGCATCGACCAGTCGCCGGTGAAGATCACCTGCGTGGTCGCCTTCGGATTGGCGAGCTTGGCGCCCAACGTGAACGCGTTGATGTTGCGCAGCACCTGCGGGATCGGCTTGGCCGCGACGAAGCCGAGCTTGCCGGTCTTGGAGGTGTAGCCGGCGACGATGCCGGAGATGTATTGCGCCTCGTCGATATAGCCGAAATAGCTGCCGGCGTTTTTCGGGTCCTTGTCGGTCCACAGGCCGCCGCAATGCTCGAAGTGTATCTTCGGATACTTGTTCGCCATCTTGACCATGTGCGGGCTGAAGTAACCGAACGAGGTCGGGAACAGCAGCGTCGCGCCGTCGAGATTGATCATCGACTCCATCGTCTTCTCGACGGCGTCGGTTTCCGGCACCTTCTCTTCTTCGACAATCTTGATGCCCGGCATCTTCTTCAGCGCGGTGGCGGCCTGCGCATGGGCCTGATTGTAGCCGTAGTCGTCGCGCGAGCCGACATAGATGAAGCCGATCGTGGT
>DATHPL010000555.1:0-2221 GCA_035483915.1 Bradyrhizobium sp. | reverse complement strand
GTCGAGGACAACGCGCCGGAGGAGGTTTCGAGATTGCCGACGCCATATTCCAGCATCGTCTTGGGCAAGAACTGCGTCTGGCCGATCTCGCCATGCATCGAGCCGCGCTGGCTTCCCGACAGCGTGCCGCGATCGATCAGCTTCAGCGCGGCGTAGAGCTGGTCAGTGAAATATTCCGGCCGCCGGCAGTCATAGGCGAGCGTTGCGATCGACGACAGCATGTTCTGATTGCCATGCTGGCTACCGAACCCGGTCTCCATGCCCCAGATCGCGATCAACGGCCCGGCCGGCACGCCGTAGCGCTGCTCGATCGAGGCGAACAGCGCCGCGTTCCTCTGCTTCATCGCGCGGCCGCGCGCCACGATGGCCGGCGCGCCACGCTTGGCGAGAAACTGATCGAGCGAGAGCTTGAAACTGTGCAGGCTGCGATCGGCGGCAATCGTGGCGCCGGCATACGTCGTCTGCTGCAGGGCCGCCACGCCGGCGCCACCGACGCCCTTGGCGCGGGCTTCGCCAGCAAATTGCTGTTTCCAGGCCTCAAAGCCGCCCGCTCCGTTGCCGCATTGGGCAGCGTGAGCCTGCGAGCTCAAACAGGCGAGCATCGCCAGCGTAGAAAATGCGGCGGTCAATCCTTTGCCGTGGCTCATTAGAAAAATTCCTGACGTTACGTGATCTCTGCCCCGGTCAGCTTAGCGGAACATGGGCCGCGGTCTAGGCGGTTCCAGATGTATTTGCCATGACGCAACAGCGACAACGGCGGGCCTTCGCCCGCCGCTTGCCCCAATACCGCTCGGTCTGTGTCTTAGCGCTTCAGAAACGCACGGATCGCCTCACCGATCTCGCGGGCATGGGTTTCCAGCGCGAAATGGCCGGTGTCAAAGAAGCGCACAGTGGCGCCGGGAATGTCGCGCTTGAACGCTTCGGCACCCGGCGGCAGGAAGAACGGATCGTTCTTGCCCCACACCGCGAGGAACGGCGGCTTGTGTTTGCGGAAATAGTCCTGGAAGGCCGGGTAGAGCGCGATGTTGCTCTTGTAGTCGCCAAACAGATCGAGCTGTATTTCGTCGGCGCCTGGACGGGCGAGGTAGAAGGTGTCGAGGCTGTAGCCATCCGGCGATACCGCCGTCTCGTCGATGACGCCGTGGGTATATTGCCAGCGCGTGGTTTCCGGCGCGAGGAAGGCGCGCAACGCCTTTCGATTGTCGGCAGACGGATCCTGCCAATAGGCGCGGATCGGATTCCAGCCGTCGCTCAAGCCTTCCTCATAGGCGTTGCCGTTCTGCGAAATGATCGCGGTGATCCGCTCCGGGTGCCGCATCGCCAGCCGGAAGCCCGTCGGCGCGCCATAGTCGAACACATAGACCGCAAAGCGATCGAAGCCGATCACTTCGGTAAAACGCTCGATGACATCGGCGATGTGGTCGAAGGTGTATTTGAACGCATCCCGCGACGGCATGTCGGACTGGCCGAAGCCGGGCAGATCCGGCGCGACGATATGGAAATCATCGGCGAGAAGCGGGATCAGGTCGCGGAACATATGGCCTGAACTCGGAAAGCCGTGAAGCAGCAGAAGCTTCGGCGCGCCTTTGCGGCCTGCTTCCCGATAGAACACCTTGAAGCCACCGGCGTCGGCGGTCTTGTATGCGGCTACTGACATGAGTTTTCTCCTTGCTGGTGAGAGGTTCAGCCGGCGACGCTGCCGATGGCTTCGCGGATGATCTCGACGACAACATGTGGCGCGGTGACGATCGGGGTGTGATCGACCGCATGCGCCCTCACCTTCGCCTTCATCCGCTCGGCCATGAAACGCTGCGTCTCTGGCGAAATCATGCGGTCTTCTTCCGCGACCAGGAACCAGCTCGGCACGTCCTTCCAAAGCGGACGCCCCACGGGCACCGTGATGCAGGCGGGCGAGATCGGTCGCTGCACGGCGGAGAGCACCGCGAGATCTTCCGCACCGGCGTCCTGCGCAAACGCGTTCTTGAAAGCGTCCTGAGGCAGCCAGATCAGGCCGTTGGTATCGGGCGCGAGCTTCGGCGCCAACGGGTGCGGCGCGAGGCGATAAAACACGTCGGCGACCTTCTCGCCCTCGTCGGGCGCGAGCGCCGTGACATAGACCAGCGCCTTCACCTGTTTCGATTTGGTCTCCGCAATCACCGCGCCGGCATAGGCATGGCCGACCAGGACCACCGGCCCATCGACGCGCGCGATCGAACGATCA
>DATHPL010000554.1:0-3089 GCA_035483915.1 Bradyrhizobium sp. | reverse complement strand
TGGCGAAGCGAGTGCGAAGGCGATGCGTGCGACACCGCCGCATTTCGGCCTCGGCCTTGTTTCGCGCGCGAGGAAACCATCTCAAGCTGATATGACGTCGTGTCATGGCGTCCCAACATCGATCCGCATAGCTTGTCAGGTTTTTATATTCGTGCGTCTGCAGGAACGTGCGCGGGTCGTTATAGGAGGCGCCATTCAACATGCCGTTGCCGTACCACGGCCAGATCGCCATATCAGCGATGGTATATTCGTCACCGGCGATGAATTGATTGTCCGCAAGCTGCCGGTCGAGCACATCGAGCAGCCGTTTCACCTCCATTGCAAAACGGTCGATGGCGTATTTGATCTTCACCGGAGCATAGGCATAGAAATGCCCGAAGCCGCCGCCGACATAGGGCGTTGAACCCATCTGCCAGAACAGCCAGTTCAACGCCTCGGTACGCTTGCCGCGATCCTTTGGCAGGAAGGCGCCGAATTTTTCCGCCAGGTAGAGCAGGATCGCGCCGGATTCGAACACGCGTCGCGGCGGCAGCTCGCTATAGTCCATGAGCGCCGGAATTTTGGAGTTCGGGTTCACCCCGACAAATCCGCTGCCAAACTGGTCGCCTTCACCGATCCGGATCAGCCAAGCGTCATAGTCCGCTCCGCTATGACCGGCGGCCAGCAATTCCTCCAACATGATCGTCACCTTGACGCCGTTCGGCGTCGCCAGTGAATAGAGCTGAAGCGGATGCTTTCCGCGCGGCAACGCTTTCTCATGCGTCGCGCCCGCGACGGGGCGGTTGGTGTTGCTGTAGCGCCAATTGGGACTGTCGTTCTTCTCCCAGACCCAAACGTCCGGCGGCGTGTATTGCGGTGTGTCAGTCATGGTGGGCTCTCGGGTGTCGCGCGATAGGTTGGCCGATTGGATAGAGTGATTGCCAATCACGCGCAACGCCTTGGCGTCATCAGCTGCCGCGACGCGCTCTAATTGCCGCGTCCGCTTTGCCCCCAATAGCGGACATCAGCAGCCTGGCGCCGAATGTCCGCTAAGGGCCAGAAGCGGAACTTAAAGTCATTGGCTGCTGCGCCGTTCGCCTAGCCAAGCCGCGCGGGGGGTTATCCCTCTTGCTTGCCCTGAGGCTACTGAGGAAGCTTGGTCAGTTGCAGCCCCTTGTCGAAAGCCGCCAGATCTTCTTCGCGGCGGAGCGGCCAGACATTCCTGAAGCTCGACATTTTGCAGGCCGGATCGAGTTTCAAGAGCTGGCTGACCGCCCTAGTCATTTCGTCCTCGCGGCCGGCCAGCGCCGCGCTGACCGCGGCCATCATGATCGCTGTGGCATAGTTCGGATTTTGCGCCATCGTCTTCTTGGCGTAGGCGAGCGCCTCTTCATAGCGGCCGGCGAAGAAATGCGCCAGCACGATGCCGTTTTGCACGATGAAGATGAGCGGATCGAGGGGGCTTAGCCGCAGCGCACGTTCGAGCGGCTCGATCGCGAGATCCGGCTGGCCGAGAAAGACACTGACATAACCGCTGAAGCGCCAAGCGGCCGCGAGATTGGGATTGAGCGCGACTGCGCGCTCGATCAGGGCCATGCCGTCATCAAGCTCGCCGACGACGAAGGCCAGCGCGAAGCCGGCCTGCGCGAGAGCGACCGCGTCGTCCGGCCCGAGCCGCGACGCGGTTCGCGCCAGGCGCTCCGTCTCCGCGATCGCGCGCTCCTTGTCGGCCAGCCAGCCGTTCGCTTTGCGCCAGACATAGCAATAGGCGCACATTCCGTAGGCTGATGCATAATTCCGATCACTGTCGATGGCGCGTTCGAAGTTTTGCAGCGCCTCGATATTGGCCACGCGCGTGCCGTCGTAGATCCGTGCCATGCCGCGCAGGAAATAATCGTAAGCTGCGAGGCTTTCAGTCGGTTTGCGGCGAGCGCGTTCCATTTCGGCCTGTTCGAGCCTTGGCGCGATAGCGCTGACCACGTCCGTCGTGACCTCGTCCTGCAGGTCGAACACATCCTCCAGCGCGCCGTCGAAGCGGTTCGCCCACAGATGCGCGCCGGTGGAGGCGTCAATCAGCTGTCCCGTGATGCGGACTCTGTTGCCGGCCTTGCGGACGCTGCCTTCGAGCACGTAGCGGACGCCGAGCTCGCGGCCGACCTTTTTAATATCGACCGCCTTACCCTTGTAGGTGAAGCTTGAATTGCGCGCGATCACGAACAGCCAGGCCATGCGCGACAGCGCTGTGATGATGTCTTCGACCATGCCGTCAGCGAAATATTCCTGCTCGGGATCGCCGCTCATATTGGTGAAAGGCAGGACAGCGATGGACGCCTTATCCGGCACTTCGAGGCTCGTCGACATGGCCGCACGCGCTGCTGGCGCGCCGTCATTGAGCAGCGCCCGCCAAGCGCGGATCGGTTCGGCAATGTTCTTGAGCGATTGCGGACCCAGATCGTCCCATGCGATCTCGATCTTGCCGCGCACCTGGCGATGCGAATCGTCGGAGATGCAGATACCGCCGGGCTCGGCGATCGATTCCAGCCGGGCGGCGATATTGACGCCGTCGCCGAAAATATCGTCGTCATCGATGATGATGTCGCCAACATGGATACCCACACGAAATGCGATGCGCCGATCCTCAGGCACCGTATCGTTCGCCTGCGCCGTCGCGCGTTGAATATCGACCGCACAGCGCACTGCATCAACCGCGCTGGCAAATTCCACCAGCACGCCGTCGCCCGTCGTCTTGACGATGCGGCCGCGATGCTCGGCGATTTTCGGATCGACAAGCGCACGCCGGCACTCTTTGAGACGCGCGAGAGTCCCTTCCTCGTCCCGTCCCATGAGCCGGCTGTAACCAACGACGTCCGCCGCAAGAATAGCCGCCAGACGGCGCTCGACGCGGGCGCCTGTCATACTCTAAGTTCCATTGAAGCACGCACTCCTGCGGCGAGGACGCAATTATACATTGCTAGCAGACAAAGCGGAATGCATTTCGCTCTGAACGCCGTACAATTGCTAGTGTGTCTCGGTCCCTTCTGTTTCACTAGCCAATTGTCCCCGTGTCGGTTTATTCCGGGACCAATTGGCAGACTCCTCAGGTCCCTGCG
>DATHPL010000553.1:0-8591 GCA_035483915.1 Bradyrhizobium sp. | reverse complement strand
GCTTTGCTGCCGGATTATTCGAACCAGCTTCGGTAGATCTTTGCAAAGCGGCCATCGTCAACGGCGCGTTTCAGCCAACCGTCGACGAACGACTTGAGTTCGCTGTCACGTTGCAGCCAATAGGCCTTCTGCGCGTGATCGAAGGGCTGATCCGGGTGAACCGCGCAGAGCACGCCGGGATGCAGCTTTTGCTGATATCGCGTCTCCGACGCGTCGGTGATCATCAGGTCGGCATGGCCCTTGGCGATCTCATCAAAGATGGTGACATTGTCGGCGTAGAGCTTGATTTCGGCGCTCTTGATATGGGCGCGGGTAAATCGTTCGTTGGTTCCGCCGGGGTTGACGATAACGCGTGTGCCGGGCCGGTCGATATCGGCCAGAGTCTCGAATTTACTGCGATCCCCGCAACGCGCGATCGGCGTCTTGCCTTCCTGCATGATCGGCGTCGAGAATGAGCCCTTGCTCTGCCGTTCCGGCGTGATCGAGATGCCTCCCATCGCGATGTCGAAACGGTCTGCTTCGAAATCCTGGGTAAGCTGCGGCCATGCGGTGCGCACGAATTCTATCCTGACGCCAAGCGCCTTGCCGAGGCTGTCCGCCATATCGACGTCAAAACCCAGAAAGGTCGATGTCGCCGGATCAAACGTCGTGAAGGGCGCATAGTCGCCGGTCATTCCGACGCGCAACGTCCCGCGTTTGACGATCGCTTCGAGCCGCGATGGCGGCTCGGCCTGCACAGCGGACGTGAAGAGCGCGACGACCAAGGCCAACCGGGCAACGGCCCGGACCGTCGAGTTCTTCAAGATCCAACCTCATGAATGCAACCGGCAAGCACGGCATTTGCCGGCAATCTCACCACGCGTGGAATGACTTGATCTCAGTTCTCGACGCTACCCTTGCGAAGGATGTCGGCCGCGGCAGCGCGTCCGGCCATTTCATTCCTGAGCGCCTCGAACCGCTGCCGCGCTTCGCTCGCCTGATCGTCGACAAACCTGATGGCGGCATCCGCCGACATCGGTCCGGTGGTGATGGAGCGGGAGTTTTCGCCGATGGTCTCGTCGACAAAGTAACGGTCGCCGCTCTCGCGGCGGACGCTCCATTTGAAGCGGATCGCCTCCATCGGTCCGGGACCGGATTTCGAATAGCCGTCGATCCCAGTCGCCTGATGTGCCGGATCTTCCGGCTTTTCGCCGGCAACAGCTTTCGCAGCTTCCGGCGGGGAGGCCGGCTGATCGAGGATGCTCGCAATGGTCGCGAGGGCATGATCGGTGGCGTCGCCTTTAGTCAATCGCTCAATCTCCGAATATTCGGCAACGTGGCCGATACCGCTCAATTGCCGCGCTTCTTGTCGCCGGATTGAGGCTGAGTTTTGTCAGGTAAAGTCCGGAAAGAAGGTATCTTCTTCCGCCAATCAGCCTAGTTGTCATCGTCTTCGTAGTACGGGCCTCGCGGTGGCGGCGAACGCTGGTATCGACGGCGAGGGTCAATATCCTCGGGGTAATACTGCGGAGGCTGTGGTGGGGCCGGGAAAAACACGTCGTAGCAGGGCTGGCTCAACCGCGGTCCGCTGGCTCTGAGGCAAGCGGTAATGCGATCAGCGTCTGGTATGTAAGCCCCGCAGAGCCGAAACACATCCGGTGTGCAGGCCTGACGTTGCCGCTCCGTCCCTTGAGCGGTCGCCGATGTTTCCGCAGAGAGAAGAAATACAAACGCTGCGATACCGCCGGCTATCTGTTTAAGCAGCATACTGCTCACCCTCAGGTAATTGATTCAGTATCGAGAGTGTGCTGCCAAAATGTCGAATTCCGGGCCGGCCCATCGCCACTCTGTGGCCTCGTCACACTTGATATGACCGGGCTTGGGGAGGAAGGCGCACGTGAACAAGATGGCCGGCTACAACACATCTTGATTGATCACGTTCTGCCGGATCGGGGCGCCATCCAGCGCGCTCAGGATATTACGCGCGGTCTGCTCGCTCATGCGGTCCACAGCCTCCCATGTCACGCCGGCGACATGAGGGGCGATGATCACATTGGGCAACTCAAACAACGGATTTGGAACCGGCGGCGGTTCCTGCGCAAACACATCAAGGCCGGCGCCGGCTAGTTTGCCTGACGTGAGCGCGTCATAGAGCGCGGCCTCCTCGATAATGCCGCCGCGCGCGGTGTTGATGAGATAAGCCTGCGGCTTCATGCGCTTCAATCTGGCCGCATTGAACATCCCGACCGTCTCTGGCGTCTTTGGGCAGTGAATGCTGACAAAGTCGGCGCGCGGCAGCACCGCATCGAGATCGGCGACCACCTCATAGCCGGCATTCCTGATCTCTGCCGCCGGCAGATAGGGGTCGTACACCAGCACGTTCATTTCCATCGCCAGGCATCGTTTCGCGGTACGCGTGCCGATCCGGCCAAAGCCGATAATGAGGACGGTTTTTCCGAACAGGTCATAAGGCAATTTGCCAAGCCGCGTGCTCCACTGGCCGTCCCTGACCAGTGCGTGCAATTCGTTGGCGCGTTTGGCGAGCGTCAGCATCATGAACAGGGCCTGTTCGGCCACCGACGGCGAATTGGCAATGCCCACGACCATCAACGGAATCTTCCGGCGGCTGAGGGCAGGGACGTCGACCGCGTCGTAACCGACGCCGATCCGCGTGACGACCTTCATGTCCCTGGCGGCTTCAAGTTCGGTTTCGCCGAAATGGGTCGCCCCGAGCGCCACGCCGTGGACGGGCGCGTGCGCCTTCAACAGCGCCTCAAAATCGGCGGCCGAGATCAAATTGGGAAATTCAATCAGCTCGATATCATCGCGTTCGGAGAGGATGGCGCGACCACCTGACGCCATAGTTTCGGTGACAAAGATTTTCTTCTTGTTGCTCGCCATTGCGGGATCCTCGCCGCTCGTTTTATTCATTCGGGCTATTGCGCGAGACCCGTTTAGCAGGGGGAACTCGCTGCGGTCCACTGCCGCGGACCCCGCAGTAGCGGTAGACTCGCGGGCCTGCGAAACGGATAATCTGCTGGATTCGCAACCGCATCACCCGTCAAAAAAGATTGGCCGAGGAGACCCGACCATGTTCAACCCGCAGCCAGCAGCGCGCCTGTCAGGGCTGGGCCTTGCCATAATGATGATTCTCGCCACCGGCGACGCTGCCCAGGCCCAAGGGCTGGTCAAGGGCGTGCAACAGGGCGCCGAGGCCGGCAACAAGGCCGCAGGCCCCGTTGGCGGCGTGCTCGGAGGCGCGATCGGCGGCGTGGTCGGCGTTTTCAACGGCGCGCTTGGTGTCCACGGAGACCAGGGACAGGCGCAAGGGCAGGGACAAGCGCAAGGACAACAAGGGCAAGGACAACCTGCCGCGGGAGCAACCAAGTCCGGCTCGATCCCTCCTGCCAAAGCGGCAAAGGGGACCAAAATGGCCAAAGGATCCTCAACGTCCGCCGCATCATCGGGCAAACCCTTGGAGGTGTTGACGCAACCCGGCGAACCGGAGTTGACCGCCGAGCAGATTGTGGCGAACAGCGATGCCTATATCGACCGGATCAAGACCGAACTGCATTTGACGTCTGAACAGGAAAAGAGCTGGTCGGCGTTCAACAGCGCCATGCACTATCTCGGCCACAATGGCGCCGAGCGCCTCAATCTTCGGATCGCCCGCGCCAAGCGCGACCCGCCCGACGACATCGTCGAGCAGATGCGCAACGAGGCCCAGTTTCTCAACGATCGCGCGGCGGATCAGCGTGCGGTGGCCGATGCGGCCGAGCCCCTGTTCACGAGCCTCGACGACAAGCAGAAGGCGTTCTTCATCGAGGAAATGGTGCGCCTCAGCCACGAACGTGGGCTGGATTAGGCCGTAAAAGGGGTTTCGCGACGGCAAAAATATCTGCCGTCGTTCCTTTTCGAGCCGCCGACGGATAGCCGGGCACTCCGGCCCTGGGGTAGGTGGAAGGCAAGGCACCCGGCTATCCTGCCGCAGCGGCGGCGAAGCCCAAATCGTCATGCAAAATTGAGGAAAAGCTGACCGCTTCGCGCCCGAGATATGGCCGCCTTATGACCTTGTCGGGATTCGCAGAAAGGACGAGGAGTTTCCCTTCAGACTTCTGTCAGCTCGGCGGAAAATTCAATTCCACGCCAACGCCGTCCGGGTCGTAGAGGAAGAACTGTGTATCGCCCGTTCGCGGCACGATGCTTTCGCGGAACTTGACGTTTTTCGACTGGAGACGCTTGCGCATGCTGTCGACGTCGGTCGCGGCAAACGCAATGTGGTCGAGGCGGCCGGTGTCTTCGTATTTCTTCTCGGTACCGCGAACGACGATGCCCTCGCGCGGCTTGCGCGTACCCATCAGATGGACCGTGGCAACGCCACCCGAATAGAGCCAATAGCCGGGGAAATCGAGCGGTGGCCGATCGCCATTCTCCAGTCCCAGCACATCGCAATAAAAATCCTTGGTGCGTTCAAGATCTGCAGGTTCGATCGTGTAATGCTGTAGTCCGCCAAGCGGCATGGTTGTTCTCCTTCGATCAATGCGCGTTCGTGTAACAGCTAGCTAGTGGAGTGGATTTGACATTCGCTTCCCTGTGGCCGCGCGCTCGTGATGCGAATGTCAAATCCAAAACTCCACTAGAAACCTGTATTTGCTAGTGGTCCTTCGATTCTAACATTTGCAAGAGTGCCTGCCATGCCGGGATGCAAATGTTAGAATCGGACCACTAGGCCGTCGCCGTGAGCTCTGTATCGATCTGTTCGATCGATTTGCCTCGGGTTTCGATGCCGAAGAAATAATACACCGCGCCGGTCATCAAAAACCAGCAGCCGAGATAAAGGAAGGCGAGAGGAATCTGCGGCAAGGGCACGTCAGGCTTGAGATAATTGCCGCTACCCACGATCAAGGCGAGGCCAAGCGGGCCGATGATCTTGCCGATCCCGCCAAAGCCATAGGCCGATCCCATGCCGGACGTCCGCAAATGCGAAGGCCAGACCTCGGCCGCGTAGGGACCCACGATCGCAAAGCCGCCATCCGCAAAGAAGAAGCCGACTGCCAACAGCAGCCAGAACACCGAAATTCCCATTACCGAAGCATCGTAATAATAGCCGGCGAGGATCGTCAGCACGCCGCCGCCGAAGCCGAGCAGGCCTCCGGCATTGCGCCGGCCGAGCCATTCCGAGAAGAACGAAAACGACACCCGTCCGACGAAGCCGAACGCACTCAGGAGGATCATCATCTTGGCGGCTTGCTGGGGCGAGACCTTCAACAGCAGCACGAACAACGCGGGCGCCCACAGCGTGATGCCATAAACGCCGGTCTGCGCGCCGGCATTGCCGAGCCATGACACGATCAGGCTGCGCGGATATTTGAAAAGATCGAGCCAGTTGCTTTGCTTGATCGGGCCGGCGTCGGCGGCCGTGGGTAACGGCAGCGATGCAGGCTCGACCTGCAGCGCCCAGGCCAGCGATTGTCGGGCCTCCTTGTAGCGGCCCTGCCGGCACAGCCAGCGCGGCGATTCCGGCACCCAAACCCGCACCAACAGCACGAGCAGCGCCGGAAGCACGCCGATGGCAAACAGAAGCCGCCATTCGCCCGATCCGATGGCCGAGCCGAGCACCGCGCCTACGCCGATGCCGAGCGGGATTACGCAGGTCACAAGCCCTCCGGTCCAGCCGCGCTTCGACGACGGCATGAATTCCTGTACCAGCGGCAGATCTACGCAATAGAGGCCGCCGACGCCGACACCGACAAAAAAACGCATCAGCGATAGATAAATCCAGCCATTGTCCGGCGTGAAATACAGAAGACCGGTTGCGATCGAGAAGTTCAGCACAGTGCCGATGAAAACCTTACGGCGGCCGATTCGATCGGCGAGCCAGCCCCAGCCGTAGGCGCCGATAATGGCGCCGATCCCGGAACTCATGAGCACGGTTGCCGATTGACCGAAGGTCAGCTGCCACGGCCCGATCAGGAAGGCGAGCACAAAGCCGATCAGGAAGTAGTCGAAGAATTCGAGTGCATCGCCGAAAATGGCGGCGACGAGAATCCTGATCTGATTGCCGGTCAGGCTCGTCTGCCGGTCGAGAATCTCGAACATGGCCTCTCCTTGGGACTTAAGCGTTTCCATGGCGCTTATTTTTTGCCGAACGGGGAGGCGCCTTAAGCCCCCGGCCAGGAAGGCAAGCTAGCTTGGCCACCTCAGGAGCGGAAGCCAGCTCTTCTCCTTGACCGGGCAGCAAAACCGGCAATGCGCCGATATTCCATCCCGCGGACTGGGACGCCCGTCAGGCCAGTTGTCACCAATTTCTTTAGATTTGGGCGCTAGGCTTACCAATCATGGGGATTCCAGCACGATTGATTGAAGAGAAGCGGAAGCATCAGCGGACCGAAATCAATGAACCTGCCTATGTGTCGGCGGGGGGATCGGTCATGCGCTGCGTGGTGAAAAATATCTCACCGGAGGGAGCCGCGATCGACGTCGACAATCCCGCCTTTGTCCCCGCGCAGTTTCGCCTGGTGATAGCCCGCGACTCCTCGACCCATGACTGCAGGGTGATCTGGATTCGAGAGAAGCGGATCGGTCTGGCGTTCGTAAAGCCCGTGGACGTGCCTGCCTCGCACGGCTAGCGCACTGGATCGATCAGGTCCGACCATTTCGAAATACACAAAGAACAAGCCACCGTCCGGCTGGACGGTGGCTTGCCTTTGAACTTGCCTTTGGACTTTCGGGCGTTACACCCCGGTCTGCGTAATGAACTTGGTGCTGAGGTAGGATTCGATTCCTTCGGAACCGCCTTCTGAACCGTAGCCGGAATCCTTCATGCCGCCGAACGGAGTCTCAGGCAGCGCCAATGCGAAATGGTTGATCGACATCATGCCTGCTTCGACGGCCGCTCCGATGGCGGTTGCGGTCTTGGCGGATTTGGTAAAGGCGTAGGATGCCAGACCAAACGGCAGCCGGTTGGCTTCCTCCGCCGCATCGTCGAACTTGGCAAACGACGAAATCAGCGCCAACGGACCGAAGGGTTCCTCGTTCATCGCGCGCGCCGATTTCGACACATCGGTGACGACGGTGGGCTCGAAGAAGTAGCCCTTGTTGCCGATCCGGTTGCCGCCGGTCGCAACCTTTGCGCCTTTGCCGACAGCGTCCTGCAACATGGTTTCGATCGCCGTTACACGGCGGTCGTTGGCGAGCGCGCCCATATTGGAATCCGCATCCAGGCCGTTGCCAACCTTGATCGATTTGGCGCCGTCCACGAACTGCTTGATGAACTTGTCGTAGACGCCTTCCTGCACCAGGAAACGAGTCGGCGAGATACAGACCTGCCCGGCGTTACGGTATTTCGCGGCAACCATGATCTTGGCTGCCGATTCCACGTCCGCGTCGTCGAACACGATGACCGGCGCGTGACCGCCGAGCTCCATCGTCACGCGCTTCATATGCTGACCCGCCATGGCCGCGAGGTGCTTGCCGACCGTGGTCGAGCCGGTGAAGGAGATTTTCCGGATCGTCGGGTGCGGGATCAGATATTCGGAGATTTCAGACGGCACGCCGTAGACCAGATTGATCACGCCGGCCGGCACGCCTGCATCGGCGAACGCGCGGATCAGTTCGGCGGGTGAGGCCGGTGTTTCCTCCGGCGCCTTGACGATGATCGAGCAGCCCGCCGCGAGCGCTGCGCTCATCTTTTTCACCACCTGGTTGATCGGGAAGTTCCAGGGCGTGAAAGCGGCAACCGGACCGACAGGGTCCTTGATCGCCATCTGGTAGACACCGGGCAACCGCGCCGGGATCAGCCGGCCGTAGGTCCTGCGGCCTTCTTCGGCGAACCATTCGATGGTGTCGGCGGCCGACATCGTCTCGACCTTGGCCTCGGCCAGGATCTTGCCTTGCTCGATCGTCATGATGGTCGCGATCTTTTCGGCGCGCTCGCGGATCAGTTCGGCGGCCTTGCGCATCACCTTGGAGCGCTCAAGGGCAGAGACCGCACGCCAGGCCTTGAAGCCTTTATCTGCAGCCGCCAACGCCTCGTCCAGATCGGCCTTGTCCGCATGGGCCACGGTGCCGACAACCTCTTCGGTCGCTGGATTGAGGACGGGGATGGTCTTTCCGGAAGCGGCGGGGCGCCATTTGCCGTCGATGTACAACTGCACGTTCGGGTAATTCATTCTGCTGTCTCCGGTTTCTTAGAGGCTTCTCCGCCGCGCGGACAACAGCACGTTCGCCGCCCTCTTTTCAAGGGCAGGAAGCGGGCCTCCGAAACTACGGGAAATCGGATTTGGCCGGCTGGTCCACATACGCGGGCACCGGACATGGCAGCCAAGCCGGTGGGTGATATCGACCGGGACTTCTGCGCCATGATAGCTCATCATCAAGGCGCGATTGGCGGAGCCTCGGCCATTTGCAGTATAATTTAGAGAGCAGAACATGCCCCCAAAATTGAAGCTATTTCTCGCCGGAACGATGTTGGTAATCTCGGCAGGTGCGCAAGCCGGCCAGGCGCCGGGAGCCGCATCGGCAACCGATATCCCGATCAGCCATCATGACCGCGTCTACGCCGCGGAACAGTTTTCCAACACGGTGTCCGTCACCGATCCCGCGGACAACAA
>DATHPL010000552.1:0-5991 GCA_035483915.1 Bradyrhizobium sp. | reverse complement strand
GCGATGGCGCAGGCCGCGATAGCAGCCGAGGTCCATCAGACGCTTGATGTTCATGCCGACTTCGCGACGAAGATCGCCCTCGACCAGATAGTCGCGGTCGATCACTTCGCGGATCTGCAGCACTTCCTGGTCGCTCAACTGACTGACGCGACGGTCAACGGGAATCTTGACCTTCTCCATGATGTCGGCAGCATGCTTCTGACCGATGCCATGGATGTATTGGAGCGCGATCACCACGCGCTTGTTGGTCGGGATATTCACACCGGCAATACGGGCCACGAACTTCTCTCCTGTCGCCGATCCCTTAAAGGAAAGCGGCCATGATCTTTTGCGCGATCGCGCTTTCGTCTTCGCTTGGGCATGATCTTCTAGACGAAAAACCGACTTACGATTTTTTGTCGATCATGCTCCGTTTCGGGCAGGTGTTCACAAACGCGAACACGACGCCCTCCCCTGCGATATCTTGGGGCACGGCATCGTTTGAAACTATCCGACTTGGATGGCGCTTATTAAAGGATTGAAGCGGGTTTCGTCAACCGTCTCCAAGCCTTAAGCGCGCCGTTTCCCTGCCTTTTTCGGCGCCTTTCTGGCGGCCTTGCCTGCCCTCGCAGCCGGCCGTTTCGGCGCCCCCGAGGCTGCTCTGGCCGACCGCTTCTTGACCTGCTTTTTGGCACTGGCCTTCTTGGAGCCCTTCTCAGCGCTCCTGGAGCCCGCTTTGGCGGCCTTCCCGATCCCGGCGGACGCCTTTTGGGCCGATTTTGAGGTCTTGGCGGCAGCCCTTGCCGCCGGCTTGGCTACCTTTTTGGCGGCCTTTTGGGCCACTTTGGGTTCCACCGCCCCAATGGCGGTCAGGATACGGCCGATTTCGTGGGTGACGTGCTCGATGGTCATCATGCCGTCGACCGTCAGCAACTTGCGGCGCTCGGAGTAGTAGTGAATCAAGGGCTCGGTCAGGGAACGGTAGCTCGCCAGCCGCTTGACCAGCACTTCCGGGGTATCGTCGACCCTAACCTCTTCGCCACGGGCCCGCATTTCGGCCGCCCGGGTTTCAACCCGCTGCAAAAGCGCGCTTTCATTGACGCGCAATTCGATCACGGCATCGAGCTTGAGGCGCTTTTTCCTCAAGAGATCGTCCAACGCTTCGGCCTGCGGCACGGTGCGCGGAAAGCCGTCGAGGATAAAGCCGTTCGCGGCATCGGGCTGGTCCAGCCGGTCCGAAATAATGCCGATCACGATCTCGTCCGGCACCAAGCCTCCGCCCGCCATGATGTCCTTGGCCTTTAGTCCCACGGGCGTCTGCGCCGCGACTGCGGCCCGCAGCATCTCGCCGGTCGAGAGCTGAACGATGCCGTAGCGGTGAATCAGCCGCTGGGCCTGCGTTCCCTTGCCCGAGCCCGGAGGCCCCAGAAGAATCAGTCTCATTTTTCGTTTCGCCCCCACTGGGGCCCGACGGATTCCAGATGAATCGCGCGTCACGCCCCGTCTTGTCCGGACATGTTCCCGCCCGAACGCCTTCAGCCACTGTTGCAGGAAAATCCGGCGTGCGATTTGCGCCAACGCAAACCTTCAGCCCCGGATCATGCTTGCGGGGTGCATCACCGCACACCCACGATTCAAAATCAATCACATCGGGCCGCGTCTATCGCGGCGCAGCGCAAAAAATGCACATCCCCGGCCAGCGCGACTAGCGGCGACGGCCGCGCAGCTTCGACTTTCGGATCAGCCCCTCATACTGATGAGCGAGCAGATATCCCTGAATCTGCGCCACCGTATCCATGGTCACGCTGACCACGATCAGAAGCGACGTTCCGCCGAAATAGAATGGCACCGAGGCGTAGGAAATCAGGATCTCGGGAATCAGACAGACGATCGCGAGATAGATCGCACCCAGCACCGTGATTCGCGACAGCACATAGTCGATATATTCGGCAGTGCGCTCGCCCGGCCGGATGCCCGGAATGAAGCCGCCGTGCTTCTTGAGGTTGTCGGCGGTCTCGGTCGGGTTGAACACGATCGCGGTGTAGAAGAACGCGAAGAACACTATCAGCGCGAGATAGAGAATCAGGAACAGCGGACGGCCGTGGCCGAGCTGCGTCGTGATCCATTGAAACCATTCCGGCCCGTGACCGGCGTTGAAATTGGCAACCGTGGTCGGCAGCAACAACAGCGAAGAGGCAAAGATCGGAGGAATCACGCCCGACGTATTCAGCTTGAGCGGCAGATGCGAGGACTGGCCCTCGAACATCTTGTTGCCGACCTGGCGCTTTGGATACTGGATCAAAAGCCGCCGCTGCGCGCGCTCCATGAACACGATGAAGGCGATCACGACAACCGCCATGATGATCACGACCAGGATAAGCCCGGTGGACAGCGCGCCCTGACGGCCGAGTTCGAGCATGTTGGCCAGCGCGGACGGCAATTCCGCGACAATGCCGGACAGGATGATCAGCGAGATGCCGTTGCCGATACCGCGCGAGGTGATCTGCTCGCCGAGCCACATCAGGAACATGGTGCCGCCGGTCAGCGTGATCGCGGTCGAGAGGCGGAAAAACATTCCGGGGTCGCTGACCACATTGCCCGCACCCTCGAGCCCAACCGCGATGCCGTAGGACTGGAAGGCCGCGAGGATCACCGTGAGATAGCGCGTGTACTGGTTCAGCGTCTTGCGGCCCGCCTCGCCCTCTTTCTTCAGCGCTTCGAGTTGCGGCGAGACCGTCGTCAGAAGCTGAATGATGATCGAGGCCGAGATATACGGCATGATGTTGAGCGCAAAGATCGCCATGCGGTGGATGCCACCGCCGGCGAACATGTTGAACATGCCGAGAATGCCGCCTGCCTGGGAGCGGAAGACCTGTTCCCAAATGTTGGGGTCGATGCCGGGCAGCGGGATGTAGGTGCCGAGGCGGTAGACCAGCAACGCACCAAGCGTGAACCAGATACGCTTCTTCAGCTCATCGGCCTTGGCGAAGGCGCCGAAATTGATGTTGGCGGCTAATTGTTCTGCTGCTGAAACCATCTTTAAGGCTCTCTCCCGCCGCCCCTTGCCCGCGTCCCGCCCCGCAAGGCCGCACGCGCCGCATTATCTGGTGTTCCGCGGCGATAAGTCCATCGTTTGTCCGGCAATTTGGCCACGCCGGTCCAACCGATGACGCAGATGTTACGCCGCCTCGCCTTCGTCCTTGGCCACCGGCGCCAGGATCTTTACCGAGCCACCGGCCTTCTCGACCGCAGCGATCGCGGGCTTGGAAGCACCGTGGACTTCGATATTGAGCTTGGCCTTGAGTTCACCACGCCCGAGCAGCCGTACGCCGTCCCTGGAGCGCCGCAACACCCCGGCCTTCACCAGCGATTCAGCCGTGACCGTCTCTTTGGCATCGATCAGCTTGGAATCGACGGCGTCTTGGATGCGGTCGAGATTGATCTCGGCAAACTCCAGGCGGAAGATGTTGTTGAAGCCGCGCTTCGGCAGCCGCCGATGCAGCGGCATCTGACCGCCTTCAAAACCCTTGATGCGGACGCCCGAACGCGCGGTCTGGCCCTTGCCGCCGCGGCCCGAGGTCTTGCCCTTGCCCGAGCCGATGCCACGGCCGACGCGCATCCGCTTCTTGCGGGAGCCGGCGTTGTCGGCGATATCGCTGAGCTTCATCGTGATCTTCCTTTTCTCTTGAGCATGATCTTGACCGAAAACCGGTTCCCGCTTTTCGGGATCAAGCTCGTCTCTTACTCGCTGACGACGCGGACGAGATGCTGAACCTTGGCGATCATGCCGCGAATTGCAGGCGTGTCCTTGAGTTCGCTCACGCGGCCGATCTTGTTGAGATTTAGCCCGATCAGCGTCTCGCGCTGCGAGTGGTGGCGGCGGATCGCGCTGCCGGTCTGCTCGACCTTGATCGTTTTTGCGGCCTTGGCCATCGTCTTGAACTCCGTAGCGCGCCGATAAAGCGCGGATGTTGTTATTCGGCGACCACTTCGGCGTCGCCGCCGATCCGGCGCGACTGCAACGTCGACACCTTGATGTTGCGGCGGGCCGCAACCGAACGCGGCGAATCCTGGTGCTTCAGCGCGTTGAAGGTCGCGCGAACCATGTTGTAGGGGTTCGACGAACCGATCGACTTCGCCACCACGTCCTGGACACCGAGCGTTTCGAACACGGCGCGCATCGGACCGCCGGCGATAATGCCGGTACCGGCCGGTGCTGCCCGCAGGTAAACGCGGCCCGCGCCATGACGGCCGGCGATATCGTGATGCAGCGTGCGGCCTTCGCGCAGCGCCACGCGCGTCAGGTTGCGCTTGGCCGCATCCGTGGCTTTCCGGATCGCTTCCGGAACTTCGCGCGCCTTGCCGTGGCCGAACCCGGCCCGGCCCTTCTGGTCGCCGATCACGACCAGCGCCGCAAAGCCGAAGCGCTTGCCGCCCTTGACCACCTTCGCCACACGGTTGATGTGGACGAGCTTGTCGACGAACTCGCTATCGCGCTCCTCGCGATCCCTGCTTCGTTCGCGTCCGCCGCGTTCGCGTTCACCTGCCATGGTGTTTTCCAATCCTTGAGGGCTGAAGGCCCCTGTCCTCGTGTCCGTTAAAACCTTAGAAGCTCAATCCGCTTTCGCGCGCGGCATCCGCGAGCGCCTTGACGCGGCCATGATAGAGATACCCGCTGCGGTCGAACACCACCTCGGTGACGCCGTTCTTTACGGCGCGTTCCGCGAGCAGCTTGCCGACCGCTTTTGCCGCATCGATGTTCGCACCGGTCTTGCCGCCGTCGCGCATCGTCTTTTCCAAAGACGAGGCCGAAGCCAGCGTCTCACCCTTCAGGTCGTCGATAACCTGGGCATAAATGTGCTTCGACGAGCGGAACACCGACAGGCGCGGCCGGCCGTTCGCCGAACGGCGCAACGCAAGTCTCACGCGTTGCTTGCGCCGGGCATTTGTGGCTTTCATTCTCGTCATGACCGGCTCCGTTACTTCTTCTTGCCTTCCTTGCGGAAGATGAATTCGTCGGCATACTTCACACCCTTGCCCTTGTAGGGCTCCGGCGGACGGTAGCTGCGGATTTCCGCGGCGACCTGGCCGACACGCTGGCTGTCGTTGCCGACGATGACGATCTCGGTCGGCTTCGGCACGGTGATCGCGATGCCTTCCGGGATCGCGAAGACCACATCGTGGCTGTAGCCAAGCGCGAGCTGAAGGTTCTTGCCCTGCAATGCCGCACGATAACCAACGCCGTTGATTTCGAGCTTCTTCTCGAAACCCTTGGTGACGCCGAGCACCAGATTGGCAACCTGCGCGCGCGCCGTGCCGTACATCGCCTGCGCACGGTTGGTCTGGTGGCGCGGCGCAACCTTCACCTGGCCATTCTCGAATTTTACCTCGACGTCGTCGTGCACGACGAAGGAAAGCTGGCCCTTCGGCCCCTTCATCTTCACGGTCTGTCCCTCGACGGTCGCGGTAACGCCCGACGGGATGGTCACAGGCCTTTTGCCGATACGTGACATGGGTTTCTCCTAACCTAGCATTTTCCGGCGAAGTGGACGCCGGTTCGCCGCAGAAAATGCGTCGATATAAAAGTATGTGCGCATTCTTGTCGCAAAACCGGTCTCCACTTTTGCGGAATGCGCACTAGAACACCGTAAAGAGAATTTCGCCGCCCACGTTCGCGTCGCGCGCATCGTGGTCAGCCATGATTCCCTTCGGCGTCGACAACACCGAAATGCCGAGGCCGTTGTTGACGCGCGGCAGGTTCTTCACCGAGGCGTAAACGCGGCGCCCGGGCTTGGATACCCGCTCGATTTCGCGGATCACGGGCTCGCCGTCGAAATATTTCAGCTCGATCTCAAGCTCGCTGCGGCCCGAGGCATGCTCCACACTGGCGTAGCCGCGGATATAGCCTTCCGTCTTGAGTACTTCGAGCACATTGGCGCGCATCTTCGAGCCCGGGGTCGAAACCTTGGGCTTGGCGCGCATCTGCGCGTTGCGGATGCGGGTGATGAGATC